>JAGMZX010000058.1 GCA_018005585.1 Candidatus Hydrogenedentota bacterium
CCCGCTAGTGTTTGCCTTTGCCCCAGTGTATCGGCCTATCCATCCATCCCCAGGTTTTCCTCCGAATTCCATGATTCTTCGGTTCCAAGTGGGGACATGCGCCCGGGTCATTCCGCCTTCGGCCGCACTCGGTCGATGATGTCGCGGAAAGCGGTGTTTTTGGGCAGCGTGCCGTACTCGTTGCCGTGGTCGCCCGCGATGCGTGAGGCGATGAAGGCGTCCGCGACGTAATCGGGCGCAAAGCGCATGAGGAGCGAAGCCTGCAGTGCGAGCGCTAATTTCTCCATGATCCGGCGGGCGCGGGGCTCGGCGCCGTCCAAGTCTTCAAATTCGCCGGCCAGCTTGTCCAGAAACGCGTCGAGACGCTTGTCTCCGCCGCGCGCATGATCCAGTTCCGCCAGGAACGCGGGCAGCGTGGCGGGGTCCTTGTGCAGGGCGCGCAGCATATCGAGGCTGATCACGTTGCCGGAACCTTCCCAGATAGCGCAGACGGGCGCTTCCCGGTACAGTCGGGGCATATTGCATTCCTCGACATACCCGCTGCCGCCGAGGCATTCCATGCACTCGAAAACGAAGTGGGGCGCCCGCTTGCTGATCCAGTACTTGCCGACCGCCGTGACCATGCGCGTGAAATGGCGTGTCTCGGGGTCTTCGCGGAGGTCGTCGTAAGCTTGTGCCATGCGCATCATGAGCGTGGTCGCGGCTTCCGATTCGAGGGCGAGGTCCGCGAGCACGTTCTGCATGAGCGGCTGGTCGAGCAGGGTATTGCCGAAAGCCGCGCGATGCGCGCAGTTGTGAATCGCCTGCGTCAGCGCCTGCCGCATTACCGACGCCATACCGATGGCGCAATCGAGCCGGGTGTGATTGACCATTTCGATGATGGTAGGCACGCCGCGGCCCTCGTCGCCGACCATGCGCGCCCAGGTGTCGAGCAGTTCGACTTCGCCCGTCGCGTTCGAGCGGTTGCCGACCTTGTCCTTGAGCCGCAACATGAAGAACCGGTTTTTCGTGCCGTCCGGCAGAAACTTCGGAACGAAAAAGCAGGTGAGTCCGTTTTCCGTGTGAGCCGTAGCGAGAAACGCATCCGCCATGATGCCGGAGACGAACCATTTATGACCCGTGAGCAGGTATTCTTGTCCGGGACCTTCCGCACCGATGGGCACGGCGCGCGTGTCGTTGGCGCGTACGTCCGACCCGCCCTGTTTTTCCGTCATGGCCATGCCGATCATGCTGCCCGTTTTCTGAGACGCGGGGATAACGCGCTGGTCGTATTTGGTCGAAGTCACGCGGGGGACCCACTCGTCCGCAATCTCCGGTTGCAGGCGCAGCGCGGGCACGGACGCAAAACTCATGGTGATCGGACAGCCGACACCCGCCTCGACCTGAGAAAGGAGGTAGTGCGTGGCGGCGCGCGCGACATGTGCGCCGGCACGCGGATGGTTCCAGGGCAGCGCGTGCATTTCAGCCTTGATGCTGGCGCGCATCAGTTCATGATACGCCGGGTGGAACTCGACCTCGTCGCGGCGGTTGCCGAAACGGTCGTGGGTCTGCAGCACGGGCGAGAACCTGTTGGCGAGGTCGCCCAATTGGAGGAATTCCGCGCGGCCGATGTGTTGGCCGAAGGCGCGCAGCCGGTCTTCCATCCAGTCTGCGCCGTGCCGCTGTATCGCCTCGCGGAGAGGTTGGTCTTCGAGATATAAATTGTAGTTTTCCAGCGGTTTCGGCTGGTTTTTTACTTCATGTGTCTGGTGGAGATGCTGGCGTTCTTCAATCAACATGGGTGGTCTCCCGTATGCCTCACGCTGTGCTGGCAACAAGGTGCCGCATATCTTATTATACGACACGCTACTGTGTATGGGAGTGGTTGTCAAGGCGCTCACCGGGCACAGTCTGGGGCCGTAGCATCATCGGTTCTTGTCCCGCATGGGAACGGCCGGCCGGCGGCAGGGCGCCTGTACCTCAGTGAACGTCAGACAGCCCTGCGACCGCAGAACGGAAGACGGGAGATTATCTTATGGAATCACCGACCAAGCCATCCAACGGCATGGGCCGCCGCGGATTTCTGAGGCGGGGAGGCACGGCCCTTGCGGCTGCCGTATTCCCCTCGATTATTCCAGCAACGGCGTTGGGGCGCGAGGGCATACTCGCGCCTGGCGACCGGATTAACCTGGGTTTCATCGGCATGGGCAAGATGGCCAAGGGGCATCTGGGCAGTTTTCTGGGCGACGGTCGCGTACAGGTATTGGCCATCGCGGATGTCGAGCGCCACCGTCGCGAGCGGGCGGCCGGCCGCGTGAACCAGTACTATGCCGAGCGCGCCGGAGCGGGAGGCTATCAGGGTTGCATGCAGTACGGCGATTTCCGGGAACTTTGTGCGCGCGAGGACTTGGACGCGGTCGTGATCGCGACGCCGGACCATTGGCATGCGCTGACCGCGATTGAAGCCGCCAGGAACGGCAAAGACATCTACCTCGAAAAACCGATGACGAAGACCATCGGCGAGGGGAAGGCGCTGGTCCGTGCGGTTAAGCACTACGGGCGCATCCTCCAGGTCGGTAGCCAGCAGCGTTCCGACAGTACCTTCCGCTTTGCGTGCGAACTGGTGCGCAACGGCCGCATCGGCAAGGTACATACGGTTCATGTCAACGTGGGCGGCCCGCCCGAAGACGACTATCTGCCGCCGGAGCCGGCGCCCGAAGGCCTGGACTGGAACTTCTGGCTGGGTCCGGCGCCGTGGCGGCCCTATAATTCGACCTTCGCGCCGCCGGAGAGCTTTGACGGCTGGCCGAACTGGCGGGGCTACCGCGACTTCGCGGGCGGCGGCATGTGCGATTTTGGCGCGCATCACTACGACATCGCGCAGTGGGGGCTGGGCATGGACCATACGGGTCCGGTCGAGGTGCAGTATCCGGATGGGGGCGGCAACATCGCATACGTATATGCCAACGGCATCGTGATGCATCACGGCGGCGGGTGCGAGGGCGCCGCGGTCGAATGGATTGGCGATCAGGGACGGGTGTCGGTCAATCGTGGCCAGTTCCTCAAGACGGACCCGCCGGGTCTTGCGCATGAGACCATCGGCCCGAACGAAATCCACCTGTACGCCAGCGACAACCACAAGGACAACTGGCTGGAAGCCGTCCTGACACGCCGAGAGCCGATTTGCACGGTCGACATCGGGCATCACACGGCGAACATCTGCAACATGGGCAATATCGCATATTGGCTCAAGCGCTCGCTCAAGTGGGACCCGGAAAACGAGGTGTTCCCCGGCGACCCGGAGGCCAACCGGCTCATTGGCCGGCCTATGCGCAGCCCGTGGCAGGCGTGAACGATGGGACACGGGAAAGCACGGGGAGAATACGCGATGAAACGTGTGTGGGTGTTATCCTTGACGGCCGTTTGCGTAGTTGCCGCCGCACTTGCCCAGGAACCGGTACTCACCCTCGACCAGGCGATGCAGGCTGCCCGCAAGTATGAACTTGGCCAGGATGCAGCCCCGCTGCGGTTCCTGACGGAGCTGGTGGCGAAGACGTACGGGGACGCGGCGGCCCGGGGCGAATTGGCGGACCGGTTCGCGGCGTTGCTGAGCGGCGATACGACCTTCGACGGGAAGCTTTTTGCGTGCAGGCAACTCTACATCATCGGCACTGTAGAGCAGCTTTCCGCGATCGCGCCGCTGCTGCTCGATGAAAGGCTGAGCGACGCGGCGCGTTATGCGCTCGAGGCCATGCCGGGCGATGCGGTTGACCAGGCGTTGCTCGATGCCATGGGAAGGGCCGGCGGCAAAGTCAAGGTCGGGATCATCAATTCGTTGCGCGCCCGGCGCTGCGCTTCCGCAACGCCCCCGCTGGCCGGATGCCTGCGCGATAGCGACGTCGAGGTCGCGAAAGCGGCCGCGCTTGCGCTCGGCGCTATCGGTACCACGGACGCTGCGCGGGAACTGATGCTGGTCATGATTGAGGAGGTTCCCGGCCTGCACCGGACCATTGTAGACGCGTACCTTGAGGCTGCGTGGGCGGAACTGGCTGCAGGGCACATCGATTCCGCGCGCGAGATGTTCCGGGCGGTCCACCATGCGCCGGAAGCCAAAGCGCAACTGATGGCGGCCGCGACGGGCTGGCTCGAGGCGGACCCGCGGTCGGCGGCGCGCCTGATGGTTATCATGCTGACGGAGGCGGATTTCGAATGGGTGCTCCAGGCGGTGCAGCACGCGCGCACGATTCCGGGCGAACAGGCCACACAGTTTTTCGTTGACATCCTCGAGAATGAGCCGCTGCCGCCTGAGAACGGGGCTCTGCTCATCAAGGCGCTGGGGGAGCGCGGCGACCGTCTCGCGCTGCCGGCGGTGACCAGGGCGCTTGAGAGCGAGCACGAGGCCATGCGCGCCGCCGCGATCGAATGCTTGGGCGCTCTCGGCGACGCGACGTCCGTACCCCTGCTCGCCCGCGCCGCCGCGGCGGCCAAGGGCGACGAGCAACGCGTGGCGCGCCAGAGCCTGTACCGGCTTTCCGGCGACGCCATCGACCGCGCGATTCTGGACGCGTTGGGAAAGACGGACGGACCGGGGCGCGTGGAATTGATCGGGGCCGCGGGCGAACGCAAAACGCCAGGCGCGCTGGACCTGTTGATAACGCAAGTGGATGACGCCGACGCGACGGTCCAGGAGGCGGCAGGCAAGGCGCTGGCCAGTGTGGCCGCGTTTGATGATTTGCCGAAGATCGTGGACGTATTGCTGTCGTGTCCCGAGCAGGCGCGCGGAACGCTCGCGCGAACAATGGTTCAGGTCGCGCGCAAGGCCGGGAGATTGGAAGGCGCCGCAGCGCCCGTGCTGGAAGCACTGCAAAGAACCGAGCATTCCCCGCTCGTCTGCCTGCTATTGCAGGCGCTCGGCGAAATTGGCGACCCAATGAGTCTTGACACGCTGCGTGCCGCCGTCAATGACCCCGACGAGACAATCGCCTATGCCGCGGTCTGCGCGATCAGCGACTGGCCCGATGCGTCCCCGCTCCGTGACGCGCTGTCCATCGCCGAGAACGCTGAGGAGGAGAGGTTCCGGTCGCGGGCGCTGGACGGGTTCGTGCGTATGCTTGCATTGCCCAGTGACCGCGCCGAAGCGGAGACGGTGGCGCTGTACGAGCAGGCCTTGAAACTGGCAACAGGCACCGGCACAAAACGGCATGTCCTGTCGGGCCTGTCTGAATTGGCGGACGCGAAAGCGCTGGAAATCGCCGAGCGGTATGTGACCGACGAGGATGTGGCAACGGAGGCGGCGGTGGCCGCGGAACGTATACGCAGCAATTTCTATCAGGCCGTCGCCTCGTTAAACACGGAAACCGCGCGTCAGGCGATGGACAAGAATGTGGATACCCGCTGGACTTCCGGTCGGCCGCAGTCTGGCGATGAATGGTTTTTAATCGACATGACCCGCTCGACGGAAGTCGCGGGGATCGTGCTGGATACGTCGCGTTCGACGAGAGACTATCCTCGCGGCTATGAGGTGTACGCGTACGTCGACGAAGACAACCCCGGCGCCCCCGTGGCCAAGGGCGAAGGCAGCGGCCCTGTGCTCGAAATCCGATTTGCGCCCGTGCAGGCCCGTTTCCTCAAGATTGTACAGACCGGCCGCGTCGATGACGGCTGGTGGTGGTCCATTGACGAACTGCGCGTGATCGTCAAGTAAGTCCCGTCCGGCGGCTCACCCTTTCCGCGGAAGCGTGGCGCACCAGTTCGGATCGGGGCTCTATTCCGTTTCCTCGATGAAGCCGTGGTAGAGGCCCATGTAGTAGGGCAGCAGGAACACGGTTCCAGAGGCCAATTCCTGGCCCCCGCCGGTGTAGTCGAGTTGCCAGGGGTCGGTGTTCCAGTGATTGAAATGGCGGTTTTCGACCGGCAGCACCTTTCCGTTCACGCGATAGCCGCGGTTGCGGTATACGGGCATAGTTGGCTCGGACGCCTGCTGACGCGGCAGGAGAACGAGGTCAAGCCGGTGACTGTTCTCATGCGCCCAGTCGCAGCGGTCGAGCGGGAAGCCCCGGAGCGTGGCGATGGCATCATCGAGCCAGCCGCGCCAGGGTGTGACGCTGTGGGCGCCATAGGGATCGGAGACTTTGGCGTTCAAGCCCTGGGCGGCGTAGGCGAAGTTGAAGAAAGGGTTCATCTCGGGCTGTTCGAGCGTCCAATACATGTAGAACGAATAGAGCGCCTGCTCGCGCAGTTGTGCGTCCTTCGAGTACTGGAGAAGGTGGTAATAGCTCATGAACGCCATCTCGTCGTCGGACTGATTTCCGGAACCGATGCCGAACTGGAGCTTGGGAAACATGAGGTTTTGCGCGTAGGCGTGCTCGTCGATGAGTTCCCGCGCGGCATCAGCAAACTTGGAATCGCCGGTGACGTGCTCCGCCACGGCGAGATAAGACAGGATGCTGAGGGAATTCAACCCGCGTTCCGGAAACCACAGCGGGTCATGATTAACGGAAGGGGGGCCGAAGACGGCCCAGCGCGTGGGCGCGCCGTCGTGGTCCACCAGATAGAATCCGTGGTCGACCAGATGCGTCGCCAAGTCGTTTACGACTTCGCGCACGCGCTCTTTTTCTTCTTCGGTGTCTGCGACGAGGTCGTAGTAAAGCCCGTAGAAGAAGAAATGGCCGTCCAATTCATCCGAACTGGTGTCGGTCTTGAAATACCACTGCCCGTCCGCGCTCTTGGGCCAGCGCGGTTCATACACTTTCCAAAGCACGTCTTCCTCTTCCCGTTGCCGGATGTCCCCCTCGATGCGGCCCGTATTGGGGTCGGGCTCCTCGACGGAGCGGATGGTCCGCGCGATATAACCGCGGGGCGGGCTGTGTTCCGCGCCTTGGGTTACCTTCTGCAGGAAGCGCAAGGCCTCAAACGCACGCCTGGCGCGGTCTTTCGCCGCGGGATCGCCCGTTGCCGCATAGGCAAAGCATTCCCCGGCCCCGTACATGCTGGTCCATAGTCCGTCATTGTCGCTGTCGCTGTACGTGATGCGGGTCTTGTCTCCTGGCTTCTGCAGGCGCACTTCAGAAACGTATCCGAAGGGCGTGCGGCGGATCAGGTCCATTTCAGCTTCATAGTAAGCGGCCTTCTCGGCCAGCGTCATCATGCGGTGTTCGATCCGGCCCACGCCGCCCGCAGTGGCGAACCAGACGTTCCCTTGCGCGTCCACCACAATGTCGCGGACGTCATCATCCGGCAGCCATCGATACCCTTGCCGGTAGGCCCATTCCTTGCCATCGAAGCGAATGGTGCCCTTTCTTGTGCCGAACCACATGACGCCGTTGGGAGCGGCAACGACACATGTGAAATCGTTGTAGGGGAGTCCTTCCTGGCCTGTATAGAATTCCCAGCCGGCGTTCATCCGGCATCCCACGCCGGCCAGCGTGGCAAACCAGAGGCGGCCCTCGCAGTCGTAGGCCACGCCTCGCACGTCAGACGCCGCCCAGAGCCGTCCCATACCGTCGTTGATGGTCATGGGCGTCCGCACCCCTGCCTCGGTTTCAACAAACAAGCCCTCGGGCGCGGCATAGGCCGCAGGTTTGCCCGGATACGTGGCGGGACGGGGCTGCAGCGCGGGCGGCACGACAGGCTGCGAGGCCGGCACCCATGCTTTGCCGTCAAAAATGACCGTCTTTCCCTGCGCGAGGGCATGAACCGTTCCTTGCGTATCGAGCCAGACAGCGGAGACATCGTTGGAGGGCAATCCGTCCGCCATCGTATAACGATGCGCAATTTCCTGCGGAAACCGCCCGATTCGGCAGGGTATGGAATCCGCTTCGGCGGCAAAGGCGGACAGAATCGCCCAAAGGAACCAGAACTTCGTAGTGCCGAGGAGTCTTGACGCTGACAACTGCCAATCCTTTCGCTTGACCCGGGCCTGACGCCGCGGCATCGGTTACATACATTGCGTCGTGGCGCTACGCCCCGTCTTGCCCAAGCGTGTTTTCGCGCAGACATAGGAGCACGCACACCGCTTCGCCGTCTTCCAGCACAGGAAAGTACGTGGCCTCGAATTCGTAACTGCCACCGGGGAACTGGGCCGCGAACTCACTGCGCTGCGGGCGGCACACCTGCACGACGGTGGCAAAAACTTCCTGTTGCTCCGGCGCGCGCCAAGTCTTGAGCAAGTCATGCAGGCCTCTGCCCGCGGTGTCGCGCAAGTCGGTTTCGAGACGGTCTTCCAGTTCCGGCGACACGGTAAGCCACAGTACCCGGCCGCCGGGGTCGAGCGCCAGAAACATGAATTCGTCGCGCGCGCCGAGGAAGCGAAGCATGTGACCGAGTCCGGCAAGACGCGCGGTTTCATCCACGGGCTCGATGATCCCTGCCATGCCCGTGCATACTCCCTCCGGATTCCGCATCGGTGCAGCCACTATGCGGACTTCCCGCATGGCGCCGTCTTTGCAGCGGTGGGTGGTTATGCGTTGTACCTGCGTGATGTTTTCAGAGACGCATCCCAGCAGGTGTTCCAGGTCGGCCTGACCTGTCTCGTCTCCGCCCAGGAAGGCGAAAGAACGTCCAACAAGTTGCTCGGGGGTATAGCCATAAATGCGCTGGGCGGCGCGGCTCACATGCGTAATGCAGCCGACCGCGTCGACAGCCCAGAGGGCAACCGGCGCGTGAGCCCAGGGACCGGCGTTTTCCGCCGGGGACTCAGGAAGCACCGTGCTTGTCTCTGGCGCCGGAGGCCGTGCGTAGAACTGGGAAAGCGCTTGCGTGAAGGTGATTGCCTGATTCTCTTCGTCAACACTCCATATGCGCGGTCCGTTCGTATGCTCGTATATCACGACAGCGGCGATATTCGCCCCAATGCGCACGGGACAGGCGATCAGGGCGGTGGCCGTGGGCGCGCCGCCCAGCGCGGCGGCCAGACGCCGGGACCACCTTTCTTCATTCACGTCCGCAACGGCCACCGCCGGGTCCAATTCCATGGCGTCAAACCATTCGGGATACTCCGCGCGCGATAGCAGCATGCCCGAAGCATGCGCCTGCGAAGCGGTCTCGTATCGGTCCATGCAGATGAGCACGCCGTCGCTGTCCAACGTCCACAGGCCGGCGCGCGCGGTATCGAGACTGGCCGCGGCGGCCTCCATGAACTTCGCGGCGGCATTTCGGGGGCCGCCATCGCGGCATTCCTGGGAACGGACCAGACTGCGGAGTGCTTCGCGCTGGTCGTGCGCGCGTTTGGCCAGGAGGATTCGGGCGGCTTCCTGTTCGCGCAACGTGGCGCGCACTTCTTCCAAGCGGGTACGTGAATCCCGGACCTCTTTTCTGGCGGAGAACAGGGCTTGAAGTTGTGCGTCCGGTATGGGTGCGGTATCCGGGGAGACAACGTTGTGTTGGGGTAAGGGCTGGACAGACTCCCGCAGCCAGCCTTGCGTTGCCTCGAGCAACGCGCGCATTTCCGTGACGCGGGATTTCAACTGGGGCTGGTACGCGGCCTCGGACGCACCGTGCCTTCGCGCCTGCTCCAACAGGCCCAGGATTGGCCTGCGCAGGATGGCGGCAAGCACCAGGGAGAGCGCAAGTGCGGCCACCACGCCCCACAGCCCCACTAGCAGCAGGTTATCCCGAGCCTGGTGGACGCCGAAGAGCAGGTCGTCCACGGGCGCCGCAGCGGCCAGAATCAAGGGTGGATTTTCGCGCGAGACGACTCTGCGGATAGCAAACCACCATGCATTCTGATTAATCCGGAGCATGAAGGGGCGTGACTCACGGTCCTTGCTCGAGTTCCAGCGCGCGAGTGCTTCGGCCAGACCCGGCTGTCCGGCAGGCGAGAGTGTCAACGGCGCGGCGGGGGCATCAGGCCGGTTCGCGTCATAACGCGCCCCGGTCAACCCGAGCGGTTGACCCGACTCCGTGAACAGGGCCACATAGCCGCCCGGTGTCGGGTACAGGCCGACAAAGCCGTCTGCAATCAGGTCGAGACGCAAATCGAATTTCAGTACCGTTTCGCCTGGACCGGGACCGACCGCGAAGGCCGCGGACATGACGGGGACTGGAACGTCTGGGGTGGAAACGGGGGCACCCCAATAGATGTCCGGCATTTCCGTCTGGTTGAGGTCGTTCCGAAGACGGCACAAGGAAAGTGCCTCCCGATACCAGTCTTCCGCTTCCGGAGAGGAAAAGGGAACCGCCTGTGGTTCTCCGCTGAGCGGTCTTCCCTGCGGGTCCCAGCGGCGGACCATGAACTGGGTACCCTGTTCTCCGGCCTGCTGTATCGACGAGGACCAACCGTTATTTTCACGGCGCAGGCTGAAAGCACCTCCTTGCCTGTAAACGGTCGCGCCACAGACCATGGGCGCCGGGTCAAGAAGGGGCCGGAACACATCTGGCGACAAGAGGCTGAAGCCGGTGTTCTCTTGAGACAAGACGGACCAGTCCCGGGCTATTCGAATACTTTGCTTCGCCGGTTGCAGGCGTCGCTCCAGTTCGGCCTCGGCTTGCGATAGAGCTGCCTGGAATACCGCGGATGCAGCTTCTTCGGCTGCGACGTAATGATGGACGTACAGGACAACCGCGGCTGCCCCGGTCACGAGTATCACGAGGACGGCGGAAGCGAGGAACAGGAGGGGGCGAAGTCCCAGTGTGCGGCGAGGGCGCGCCCGGTCAAGGTTTTCATCTGATGAATTCATGGGAAGAGGACCTTGCGTGCCTTCCTGTTGCGCTGACATTCCGTGCCGGCGACCGGACTGCCACACCTGCCCACACGAACTGCCCGAAGTATCCCGCGCAGGGCGCGCCCAATTCAAGGCCTTGGCGCAGAGTCCCTGGTCGATTGTGCCACGGTCCCGTTATGCACCTGCCGTGCCGCGCCCGCCAAAACGTGAGTTCGTCCGGACTGCGATTATGTGCCTTGGCTTGAGGGAGAATGTGCGGTCAGGCGCGGAAACGTTTAATGGACGAATATCGAAATGCGGCGCAAGCGTTCCGGGAACAAGAACTCGTATTGATTCCGCAAAAAAATAAGGCGCCGTGGCGGGTTGCCAAGCTGCCACCACGACCTAGACCGGCGGGCTTGTCACCGGTCAGAACTGCTTCTCGTGGCACATCTCAAGGTCCACGACACGGCGCCCCTAGGGGGGATTGGGGACTGTATCAGGCCTGTGGATTTCTGCCGTCTGGATACCGGGCCACAGGCGGCCCCGGTTTCACCGGCTTCGTATATCTATTATACTCCATCCATCGAGCGAACGTAAGCGGTTATTTTGTTGCCTTCCTGGTTGAACTCCAACCGTTCCGAGAAAGCGTTTATCAACTTGTATCCACGCTCCTTAATGTGCGTCAGCACGTCAGGCAGCGTCAGGTCAAGCTCGCGGTAGTCGAACCCATCGCCTTCATCTTCCACCGTAATCCGGAACATCCTGTCTGAATGCTTCTCAACATCGATATAAACGCGCTGGTACGGGTCCCGCCGGTTCCCATGAACTACTGCATTCGTCAGCAATTCTCGCAACACTATCATCGCTCCCGGCGATGTCGTCCCATGTGCGGCGAAAAAGTCGTCGGCTTTGCGCAGCACCTCCCGCGCCGTACTGAACCTCGATGGTATCACGACCGATATCGCATTCGGCTTTCGCTCGAACTGCATCGTCGAGACCGCCACGAGATACTACCTTTCAGTCCGCCGACACCTTCATTATCGCACACAAGTTCCTAATAAGCAAGAGGTGTGCCGTGTTTTTCCTCATCGGGCAAGTAATTGTACGTCAGCGACTTATGCGTGAGCGGGCGTGTCATGGGCAATTTGCGGAGGGTGTTAACATTTTGGACAATGCAGGGGGGCAAACAGCGTAACTGCCTGTAATTAGGCATCTTACAAATGTTAAGAATCTTATCGCGTGTCAGGAAATGAACTGGTATTTTCCTGCGTGGCTGAGGCGGCGGGAGCCGCAAGGCTACTGAAGCGACTTGAGACGTTGATTCAGGGTCGTTCGTGAGATACCGAGCACGGAAGCGGCGATGCGCTGGTTTCCCTCTGACCGGCGCACGGCTTCGAGGATGAGCATGTCGGTCATTCTCTGTAGCGTGGGAAGCCGCTCGCCGAACCGTACCTCGGCGTCACGGGGCAATGCGCCGTCGTTTGGCGCCTCGGGCCGGGGAACGTCTATGCGCGTATACTTCCGGAACGTTTCCAGGGAGAGGATGTGGGACTTGTGGTGAGAAACGGCATCGAACACGAGCGCTTCCAACTCGCGGACGTTGCCCGGGAAATCGTACAGGCGCAGGAGCGTGAACAATTCGGACGGGGGAGTCGGCTTTTTCTTGCCGAGCGCTTCGGCGGCCTTGCCCAGGAGATGGTCCACGAGGAGCGGGAGGTCATCCTTACGTTCGCGCAAGGGGGGCACGTGGATGTGGTGTGTCCGGAGCCGGTAGTACAGGTCGCGGCGAAAGGCGTCGCGGCCGCGCAAGTCTTCGGAAGTGCGGTTGGTGGCGCAGACAATGCGGGCGTTGCTCTGCTTTGGCATGTCGACGCCCAAAGGATAGTATTCGCGGTATTCAATCAGACGCAGCAGCTTGAGTTGTGAGGCCGTGCTGAGGTCGCCGATCTCGTCGAGAAAGAGCGTGCCTCCCGCCGCGCGTTCGATGAGGCCTTGGCGCGCCCCGTCCGCTCCGGTGAATGCGCCGCGGGCATGGCCGAACAGCGTGTCGGAAAAAACGGCGTCGTCCACGCCGGCGACGTTGACCGCGACAAAGGGGCCGTCCAGGCCGCTGATTTCGTGAATGGCGCGGGCGATGAGTTCCTTGCCGGTTCCGGTCTCTCCCGTAATGAGGACGGGCTTGTTTGTCTCGGCGACGGTCTCGATGTACTGGAATATGCCAAACATCTGGTCGTTCTGCGTAAGAATCTCAGCAAAGGCCTCGGGACGATCCAGATGTTGCGAGAGCAGCCGGCGGGAAAGGATGTCGTAATCCCGCCGCAGTTCGCGCATTTCGAGGGCGCGCCGGACCACGGAGAGCAGTCTGCCGCCTTCCACGGGCTTGACCAGGTAATCGAATGCGCCCTGCCGGATGCAGCGTACGGCTGTGTCGACGTCATTCGCGCCGGTAATGACTACGACGGGTATTTCAGGGTTTTCTTGCACAATCTGCGCCAGCAGTTCTTCGCCCGGGAGGTACGGGAGCCAAAGGTCAAGCAAGATGATGCCCGCTTCGCGCACGGCCAGCAGCGGCAGGACTTCGCGGCTGTCTTGACACCGAATGACATGTTCAATACCCCCGGCATTCAGGATGGTCTCGACGCCTTCGAGAACGTGGACCTCGTCGTCCACCAGCAGAACGGGAAGCGGCGTTTTTCCGGTCGAGGTCATGATGTCTCCCCCCGGACGAGTTGGAGAACGGGCAATTCGACGGTGACCGTGGTGCCGGCGCCCGGCTCTGACATAAAGCGGAGCGAGCCGCCATGTTGATGGACGATGGTGGCGGAGATGGAGAGACCAAGTCCGGTGCCACCGGTGTCGCGTTTGGTGGTGAAGAACGGGTCGGTGATGCGCGGCAAGACGTCCTCGGAGATGCCGGCGCCTCCATCTTGCACGATAAGCGTTACGGAATGCGTCGCGGGATCATGGCTTGTGGCGGTGCGTACGGGTTCCTTGCGGCTGGTCAGCGCCTGGCAGGCGTTCTGCAGCAGATTGACCACGACCTGCTCCAAACGGCGGAAACTTCCCTGAACGGGCGGCAATCCCGCGGCCGGCTCAAAGGTAAAGTGGTCCGTTGATTTCTTGAGCATGTTTGCCAGAAGCGTAACCGCGGAATCGACTACGTGGTTGAGATTCACGGATTCAATGATTCCGTCGGGTTCTTGCCGCGCAAACCCGCGCAATTCCTCCACGATAAGTTTAATGCGCCGGGCGCCGTCTCGGATGCCGGTCAAGAGGAGCGGCATCCGCTCGCGAATTCGAGAGTAGTCCATTCCTGCAAGCCGGAATTCCCCGTTCTGTCGCAGGTAGCGGTCGAGAACGGGCACCGCGCCGGTCCAGACCATCTCGATCAGGTCCATGTTGTTCATGACGAACGCATTGGGATTATTGACCTCGTGTGCGACACCGGAGACAAGGACGCCCAGCGAGGCCATTTTGTCGGCCTGAATAAGCTGTTGTTCCCGTTCCTTGGCGGCTTGTTCCGCGCGGCGGCGTTCGGTGATGTCTTCTCCGGAAAACAGGAGGCCGGCTATGGCCCCTTGTTCGTCGTGCAAGACCGTGCTGTGCCATGCAACGAGACGTTCCTGCCCGGACTTCGTGAGGACGGGGTTCTCCGAGTATTCGTGCACGGCGGCTTCGCCGTTCAGCATGCCGGTCGCCGCCCGGTGCGAGGCGCTGCGATGGGACTCGGGCATACAGGTGTCAAACCAGTTCCGGCCCAGCAATTCTTCCTCTGTGTATTCCAGCAGCGCGCAGCCCTTCTTGTTGATCATGGTGACGGCCCCCGCGGTATCGAGTGCGACAATCATGACGCCGGCAATGTCGAGATAGTGTTGCGCGCGCACGCTTTCGCGCCGGAAGGCCACCTCAGCATCAATGCGCTTCGAAATGTCCTGGATAACACCGCTCATGCGCACGGGAAGCCCCTGACCATCGCGCTGGAGGGCGCGGCCGCGCACGAACACCCATTTCCATGTTCCATCCTTCGCGCGGAGGCGGTGCTCAGCCTCGAAGAAGGCAGCGCGGCCCGTGGCGTAATCATCATAGGCTTCCGTTAATCTGACCCGGTCATCCGGGTGCACCAAACCTGCAAAAGATTCTGAATCGTTCCCCAGTTCTTCCAGGGAATACCCCAACAATTGAGTCCATCCTTCACCATAGACCATGCTCCTTGTGTCGATGCGCCACTCCCAGGGGCCGAGACCCGCGCCGCGCACGGCGAGGTCCAGGCGTTCCTCGCTTTGGCGCAGAGCATGTTCGGCTTTCACGCGTTCCGTTACGTCGCGCGTTACACAGATGATGTCGCTGACCTTTCCGGTATCCGGGTCGCGTATGACGGTGCCCGTAGTCTCGGCCCAATAATAGGTCCCGTCTTTTTTGCGGCGGCGGAACGTGGCGGAGGTGGTCTGTTCTCCGCCCAGCGCGCGGAGGCTTGCCTGCAGCAGAATGCCGGCATCGTCGGGATGCACGTATTCGAAGGCGGTGTGGCCGAGGAGGTCTTCGGGCTGGAAGCCGGCAAGCCGGCGGATGGCTGGCGAAACATAGAGGTAGGTGCCGTCGGGCATATGACGGGTGATCAGGTCGGTGCTGTTTTCCGCCAGCAGACGGTACAATTCTTCACTCGTGCGGAGGGCGGCTTCCGTATTCTTGAGGTCCGTGATATCCGTGCTGGTTCCCGCCAGCCGTGCGGGATGGCCGCCCTTGCGCTCGATGATGGAACCGGCGCAAAACAACCACGCAGGGGAGCCGTCCTTGCGAATCATGCGGTGCTCGCATTCATAACGCTGGGTATGCCCGGCGAGATGGGCGCGAATCAAGTGCAGGATCTTCTCGCGGTCTTCCGGGGGAACAAGGTGGAGCCACGTGGCAATGTTGTCGTCCAGGTCTTCCGGGCGGTAACCAAGGAGTTGCTTCAGTTCGTCAGCGTAAAAGGTCTCGGAGTCGAGGTGGCAGTCCCATACTCCGACTTTGCCTGCCCCGATGGCCATGGTGTACCTCTCGCGGCTGGAGCGCAGGGCGTTTTCGACCTCCTTCTGCGCGGTGATGTCCCGGCGCGTTCCCATCATGCGAATCGGCGCGCCGCTGCTATCGCGCGTGACGACCTTGCCCCGATCCAGCACCCACGTGGGTTCCGCGCCTTCCGCCGCAATTCGGTATTCACATTCATAGTAGGGTGTTCGCCGTTCCAGATGCTCCTTGATCGTGTCCCTGACGTGGTCGATATCGCCGGGATGGATCAGGCTCTGCCAGAATTCGAACGTCGGCGCAATGCTCTCGGGCGGCAAACCGGTCGGCCGGAAACACAGGTCGCACGCGTAGGCGCCGGAGGGGATGTGCCATTCCCAGATGGCATCGCGGGCGGCTTCCATGGCCAATTGCAGCCGCTCTTCGCTCCCGCGCAGGGTACGGCGATTGCGGCGCAATCGGACCACGGCGATGGTGGTGGTCGTGAGAAGGACGAAGACCAGCGCCGATACAAGCAGGTCGAGGAGGAACCGGGAGGTATTCTGATGAAAGAGGCGGCTGAAAACCGCGGACGCATCGGGAATCGTCTGGACGCGCCAGTCGCGCCCCAATATGCTGAGCGCCGCAGTCCCTCCCAAGTCCGCAGCCAGCCGCCCGGCGCCACTGCCCCCGGCTGGCGGGCTGATGACGGCTTTGTCCCCGCAGAAGACCGAAACCCCATAGTCCGTCGCGTTTGGCAAATGTAAGACCCGCTCGAGCAGCGCGTCCAGGCCGATTACCCCGGCGAGCAAACCTGCCGGCTTTTCTTCGGCCGTGGCGCTTTCATAGACAGGGTTCCAAATCAGCAATCCCGGCAGGCCGTTCTGCAAGGTAATCGGCTCCGAACAGAAGGGGTCGCCGGAGCTGAGCACGTGAGCATGCCACGCGTCGCGGTCGGGCTGTTCCCGGACATTGAGGCCCACGACGGCAGCGCTCTGCTCGATGGGTGCGCTCAGGCGAATGACACCGGTGTTGTCTACAAAATTGACGATGAGGTACAGCGGTTCTCGAGCCATGAGCGTAGCCGCCTCGCGGAGGAAAAGGTCGTCTCGCTGCTCCGTAATCGGTGCGCGCCAGAGCATGGCGAGCAGGGCGAGGTCATTGGCGCGTTCGTGCAGCACGTCGTCGAGGGCCTGCGTCAGTCTGCGCGCATGGTCGGCGCTTTCTTCGCGCGCCAAGGCCCCGGCAAGCTGGTTCGCGTTTCGCCAGTCCAGCACATTACCCGTAACCAGGATCAGCAGGGCGCAAGGCGGAAGGGCCCATGCAACAATACGGGATGCCCACCCAAGAGGTCGCCCTATTGTCGCTGGTTTTGGCATATGCGTGCGTTCCAGGTCTGTTCGTGCCCGTGATTATCACGTGCGGACCATGAGGTCAGCTCCTTAGTATAGTCCAGTGCGGTGGAGGTTGCGAAGTCCGCCCTCAATGGAAGGTTGCGCGAACCTGTTCCAGGGTTATGGGAAAGCGACGTGCATCTCGCGCCCAATGACACTCTGGATAGTCAATTTCGCGTCCCCGAACTTGCGGCCCCGGACTTGGTCTACGAGCAGGGCCATGGGGCCATCGTAGACAAAGGCGAAGCGGGCCAGGAGACTGGAGTAGAAGAGCTCTTCGAATTGCGATGCGCCGGGAATGGCCTGCAGAGTGCGGAGCAGTTCTTCGAGCCGCGCGCGGTCGCCGGGGTGTTCGATGGTAAGCCGGATGCCTTCTTCAGCGCGGGCGCCCAGCACGGTAATGACCGCGGCGACGCCAACGTCTGGCGCGAGCTTGAGCGACGCGTCGCGCAGGGCCTGTTTCCCACCTTCCCGCGGGTCCGCGGCGTGTACGACATGACGAGCGGACAGCGTCTCGGTCATTTTGCCGTCGAAAGCCCGGAATACGCGCAGGGTGAGCGCGGCCTCGTTACGCAAGAGGTTCGAACCGGCTGCGGTAGCGGCGGCTCGCGCGACGGCCGTGCCAAGCACAATCACGTCCGCATTGAGAGCGCGGACGAAGAGGCCGCTGGTCTCTATATCGCCTTGTACGGCCCCGAGCAGGTCGGGATGGGTGAAATGGCCGGGAACCGCCCCGACGCCTTGCGCCGCGATGCCTTTCTTGGCCAATGCCTCAATCAAGACCGTCTCGGCGACGCCGCCTTCCAGCACGGCGGGCACGTCGTCCTGCACGAATTGTTCGCCGATGACCAGGATGACGCGGGGGGGGGCCCCGAAACGGGGCAGCATGAACTCCGCCAGGTCGCGTTGGAGCGCCCGCTCCAGGAGGTAGACATCCGCTTCCACGTAGGTGGTGTTGCCGCGTTCCTCCTGGCGGAAAACGTCGACGTGGTCCACATAACGGGGTGTGGCTTCGTTCAGGACTTCGAGTGCCGCGAGGTCCTCTCCTGACAGCAGGGATTGCGCGAATTGCGCCACAGCATCCCTGGCCGCGGCCTGAATGGCGTTGCGCCGGGCCGCGAAACCGATGCCATCCGCGTAGCCTTCGGCGCGGACGGGAAGCAGGGCCGTCTCGTCTTCAGCCGCGCGCACGGTCAGCGACAAACAACAAAAGAGGGCCGGGATTCCGGCCCTCCAAAGCATCACGCGCAAACATCCCCCGGCGGCAATCACATGCCGGCGCTCCTAATCTCTGCTGTTTGCAATCGCCAACAGCCGGATCAACTGCAGGACGGCCATGGCCGCCGCGGCCACATAGGTCATCGCGGCGGCGCCGAGCACTTTGCGCACGCCGCCCAGTTCGTCCTGCGACACGTAACCTCCCTGCGACAGTGCCCGCAGCGCGCGGCGGCTTGCGTCGAATTCAACAGGCAGTGTGACCAGTGTAAAGGCGACCGCGGCCGCGAACATCCAGATCCCGATTGTCATGAGGAATTGGCCGCCGCCGGAAAACCAGGACAGAATCATGCCGAAGAAGAAGAGGGGAATCGCGAGATTCGAGCCAATGCTCGAGAGCGGGTACATGAGCGTGCGCAATTGCAGGAAAGCGTAGCCCCGTGCGTGCTGGATGGCGTGGCCGACTTCATGAGCGGCTATGCCCAGCGCGGCAACACTTTGGCCCTGATACACTTCCTGCGACAGGCGCAACGTCTTCTTAATCGGGTCATAGTGGTCGGTGAGATTGCCCGGCACGATTTCCAACGCGACGTCAGGCCCCACGTTTTCGTCGCGCATGATCAATTGCGCGACTTGAGCGCCGGTCAAGCCGGAGCGCGACGCGACGCGGGAAAATCGGCCATAGGCGGAGCGGACCTTTACCTGGGCCCAAATCGCGAGAATGAGCGCCGGAAGCACGATCAGGTCATATGGCGTGAAGAAAAACGGCATACGGTCTGCTATCCTTTCTGAGCATTGTTCTTTTGAGCCGGGGCCCGCATGATGCACCCGCCGTTGAGCGTTGCTCCTTCTTCCATAATGAGGTTGCGCACCTTGATGTCGCCATGCACTTTGCCGGTGGCGGCCAGATGCAGCAACCCCGGCGTATTCACATTACCATACACCTGTCCGGCCAGGTTTATTCTCTTTCCGGCGATAACGTCGGCGTTGAGCCGGCCCGTCTCGCCCAGTTCGAGCAGTTCGCTGCATTCGACCTTGCCCTCGACGAGCCCCTCAACCTTGCAGGAGTGGGCCCGGACGTTGCCGGACACGAGCGCGCTCGCGCCGAGATAGAGGCGCCCGTCCACGGTGACATTGCCGTCCACGCGGCCGGAGATCTCGGTGTCGGTTCCGCCGCTGACGGAGCCTTCGATGATGACCCCTTCCGGAATCACCATGCGGCCCGGCTTCACGCTGCGCGCGCGGCGGATAGCGAGGTCGTCGGCGGTCGTGTCGGGCTGCGTGGCCGTCTCGGCGACGGGGTCGCGCGCGCGTTCCGTGCCGCGGCCGCTTTGGATTGCATCGTTCAGCCGGGCGTTCCAGCGGCCGAACAGCCCGCGCTTCCCGGCCTGCTCCATTGCGTCGTACTTGTCCTTGGCTTCCGCGTTCAGGTTGACCTGACGCGGCGGATTCGGATTCTTCTTGTTGTCAGCCACGATTAGAAATATCCCAGTCTGTTTGCCATGTCCACGATACAGCCGGACACCCGGAGCCGGGGCCGGCCTATGACGAAGGGAATACCAGAGTTTACCGCCTCGGAAACGGCGTGGTCAAAGTAGATGAAGCCGAGGTTTTCCGGGCGGACCAGAAGATGGTCGCGTGCGTGCTTGGCCATGATCTGGGCCGCGATCTGCGCTTCATACGCATTCTGGACCTTGTTTACGACTATCCTGGGCCGGAACGCCTGTGCGAGGCCAAGCAGTTCGCGGCGGATCATGTCGCGGGAACTTGCGTCAAAACCCTCCGCGGTTTCCAGGAAACTGATGAAACCGCGCAGGGATTCGTGGCGTTTGAGGAGGACGCCGACCTCCGGCAGCTGGTAAAACCGCTCGACCTGCCGGTAGACCGCGGCACGCAGGAACTTGAAAGCGTTGTCGATACTTGTGCGTTCTGGGGTGATGACCAGCACGCCGTGGGTCAGGGTCTGCAGATACAGGTCCAAGCTGTTCAGCCGGGCGCCGGCGTCGAGGTCGATGACAACCAGGTCCGCGTCCAACTGCGGGAGTTCCCGAATCAGGGCGTCCCGCTGGGCGTACCGCGGATTTGCCGCGTCGAGCAGGCCGGAAGTGCCGGGAATAAGCCTGAGGTTTTCGAAGGGCGTGTCGCATGCGATATCGCGCAACGACAGCAACCTGCGGCGGTCGAAAAACTCGTCCAGCCGGTGCTTCGCGTGCATGCCGAGCATCGTCTCGGCGTTGGAACAGGTCAGGTCGGCGTCGAGGATGACCACGCGCCAGCCGCGGCGGGCAATTTCGACAGCGGTATTCACCGCGAAACACGTCTTGCCGACACCGCCCTTACCGCCGCCGATGACCAGCATCTGCGGCATGAGGTCGGGCCGTTCTCGCCGGCAAAGAGGCGCGGCCAGGGTCTGGACCGGTTGTTCGCTCGTCGTGCTCATGGATTACACGCCCAATCCAATAAAACTAGCACGTAGCGGGCAATCTCGTCAACAATATTATGAAGCCGTCCGCACGCTATGGCTGAGAGCGGAGAGAGTCTGCACGGAAGGGTTCGTCTGGCGCACGAGAGAATCCCGGACCCGCAATGCTGAAGGGCCATGGACCGCCTCTTGGTGCTTGCCCGTTCCGCAGCACACAGGCAGGTTTTTGGGACGGCGCTGCTTTCTAAGGTGCTTTAAGGTATAGAGTTACGCGGGTCCCGCATTCTTGCGGCACGGGGGCCGGGGTGCAGGGGCAAACCATAATGCAGCATTCCGGATACAATCCCGCAGCATCGCAGGCCGGATGGACCGATTCTCCGGGAAGTTTCAGTTTCTGCCCGTGCGGGGGGTGACAGTCAGGCCATGATGTCGTCCGGCTCGGTCACGCGTACGCCTTGCGCGCACAAGGGGCATGACTCGGGAGACCAGCTTTCCATCGCAAGCCGTGCGAGCGGTACGAAAGGGCAATCGAACGCAGCCTCGCCGGCACTTCGGTCGATGAGGGCCCCGACTCCGGCCACGTGGGCGCCGCGGGCGCGGAGGTGGCCGATGCTCTTCTTTACGGAACCGCCCGTGGTGATGATGTCCTCGACAACGAGGACACGGGTTCCCGGACGAAGCGAGAATCCGCGTTTCAAGGCCATGCCTTGGGTCCCGTCCTTTTCCGTATACGCGGCGCGAGCGCCGAGACACCGCGCGGTGGCGTAAGCGAGCACGATGCCGCCTGTTGCGGGGCCGGCGACCAGTTCTATGGATTCGTCGCAGAATCGCTCGGCGAGTGCCGCGCACAGGCGGTCCGTGTGTTCGGGATGCTGGAGTACGCGTGCGGCCTGAAGGAACTGGCGCCCGTGGCGGCCGCTGGTGTAGAGGAAATGCCCTTCGAGCAGGGCGCCCACTTGGCGAAACACTTCGATCACCGATTCCGGGGTCATCCCAGCAACTCCTCTCGCACCATATGGACGGCCAGCGCCGGCCTGGGATGCTTCAATATGGGGCGGCCTACTACTATCATGCTTGCGCCGGCCTGCGCCGCCTCGCGCGGGGTCATGATGCGCGCCTGGTCGTCCTGTCCCGCCCAGGCCGGACGAATGCCCGGGGTGACTATCAAGGCCTTCGGACCAACAGCGGCGCGGACAGCGGCGATTTCGTGGGGCGAACATACAATCCCGTGCGCGCCCGCGTCTACGGCGAGCCGCGCCCAGCGCGGCACGACCTCGACCGCGGTTCCGGGCACACCGATCTCGGAGCGGAGCATATCGTCGGTCAGGCTGGTCAGGACGGTGACGGCCAGGAGCCGCGCAGGCGTGCCTTCCACGGCCCTGCGGGCGGCTTCGATCATCCTATGCCCGCCGGAAGCGTGGAGCGTGCAGAGACCGGCGCCCAGGTCTGCGGCGGCGCGCACGGCGTGCGCGACCGTGTTCGGGATGTCATGGAACTTGAGGTCAAGAAAGACCTGGTTCCCTTTGTCGAGCACCGCCCGGACGATGTCCGGACCACACCGCGTGAACAACTGTGACCCGATCTTGAACCAGCCGCTGCCGCAGGCGTCTGCCAGGACAAGGGCTTCCGTCCGCGTGTCAACGTCCAGCACTACAATGAGTTCGCACGGCATGTGCGGCATTCTCCCCATCTGCGGCACGGGCGTCCCGTCCGTGCGTTGCGCGGATACAGCCTACAACCTGCGCGGCGCGCGAGTCCACTCCCGGCCAATCATGCAAGGTAGGTATGCGTCCCGTCTTTGTGCGAGCAAACGGCGGCAGGCGCCCGAGACGTTCTGCCGGGCATCGCAAATATGCTGTCTATACGCGCATCCTTCCTATGAAACCCACAGTGGATTTTTTCAGGGCATTCTGTAATCATGGCGTTGTCGAGTGGCGCGATTGGGCAGGCGGGAGAGCTGTGATGCCGTTCAACCACGGCGAAGGGGTCCTGGGGAGAATGGTGAATGAGGTAACGGAGATAGCATAAAAACACCTTCCGGGGGGCGAAGGTCCGGAAAGGTCTATGGCAAGGGGTATCGCCCGCTGGAATGGCCTGGCAGGGGGAGCCAGGTTAGTACTCTTGGCGGTAGCGCTATGTTTTGGCGTGGCAGCCGGGGCTGCAACGTATTATGTAGACGCCACGAATGGCAGCGATACGCGCAGCGGCACAACGCCGAGTCTGGCGTGGCGCACCCTGGGCCGGGTCAATTACCTGGCGTTGAACCCCGGCGATGCCGTGCTTCTGAAGCGGGGGGAAGTCTGGCGTGAGCGGCTCCTGGTCATGCGGTCAGGCACTGCGGCAATCCCCATCGTATTTAGCGCATACGGCGCTGGCGCGGACCCCGTGATTGACGGCGCGGACCTCGTGAGCGGATGGACCGCGATAGGAGGGAACCGCTACACCGCGAATGTTGCCACGGCGCCGGAAGTCACGGTGTTTGACGGAGTGAAGGGGCGCCGGGAGCCGCTGGACACGCAGGTGAACGCGCCTCTGGAATGGCACTGGGCAAACGGCGTTCTAACCATTTACTCCGGCGACGCGCCGGCGAATATTGAGGCTTCCACGCGTCAATTCCTCGTCGAGTTCCTGCAGTGCTCCTATGTCACCTTCCGGGATATTGCGTTGTGTCACGGCGTGGATTGTATCCGCCTGTACAATACGAACGATGCGCGGATTGACAATGTCACGATTTTCGACAGCGCGGGCTATGCGGGTGTCTTTGTGACGGCCGACACCGCCGGCCGGGGCGAACGGAACGCGATTCTCAATTGCCGCATCTTCGGTATTACCGGCAGTACGGAGTCGCTCAGCTATGGCGGGAACGGGAGCGGCCTGTTTGTCTGGGGGCAGAACGTTTCCCAGAGGAACGTGTGCAGCGGAAACATGATTCACGATAGCGGCGGTTCGGGCATACTCATCATGGACAGCGCCGGGAACATCGTATCGGGAAACACGGTCTATCAGCAAGGTTCCTCCGGTATCGTCATCACCGGGTTGAATGCCGACGGCAACGTTTTGGACGGGAACGAGGTATACGCATGTTGTCAGGACGAGAACGACTGTTTCGGGATCAATTTCTATCGTTGTGGAAACGGCAATGTGGTTCGGAATAATGAGGTGCACGACCAATACATCTTCAGCGAGGAAGAGGTGGGCATCCCCGGCTTTACGGAACGCAGCGGGGGTATCCGCTTTGACGGGGATACTAACATCGGCTTGACGGACAAGACGGGGAACACGGCCTACAACAACATCATTTATGACGAGTTTGAGGGGATCCAGATCTTCAATTTCAGCAACGTCAGCTTGTACAACAACACGGTGTACGACTGTGTGCGCTCGGGCATATATATCGGGAGTTATGGCGCGTTCGGCACGACGCAGAATACCGTGTGCCGGAACAATGTCGTTCATTCGTCCCAGGAGCAGTTGGTCTGGCACCGCAACGCGACGAATACGAGCCTGGATTACAATGTCTACTACCCGGACAACAGCACGGCGTTCCGGTGGAATGATGCGAGGTTCGCGTTCAGCGGATGGCGACTGGTCAGCGGTTTTGATGCTCATTCCCAAGTCGCGGACCCGTTGTTTGACGACGCGGCGGGCCACGATTTCCGCGTTCGAACGGGTTCGGCGTGCATCGATACGGGAGTGGCGGCAGGGGCCCCGCCGGTCGACATCGCGGGAACTGCGCGGCCTCAGGGGGCGGGCACCGATGTGGGAGCGTACGAGTATACACGCTTGCCGACCGCGTCCTTTTCCGCCATGTCGCGCAGCGGGCCGGGGCCCCTGAGCGTCCTGTTCCTGGATACTTCGGAGCCCGGGACTTCGCCGATTACCGGCTGGGCGTGGGATTTCAACAACGATGGCGCGGTGGATAGTTCCGCCGCGATGCCGGTGTTTGTATTCACCGCGCCGGGCAAATATACCGTGGCGCTGACGGTGACGACGGCGCTGGGCAGCGACGCGCACGTCGAGGCCGATTACATCCACGTTACGTCGGGGCCCACGGCGGATTTCACGGCCTCTCCGGTGTTCGGGCTGGCGCCGCTTGCGGTGGTCTTTACGGATACCTCTCTGAACGGCAGTTCGGCAATCACCGCGTGGCGTTGGGATTTCGACGGCGATGGCCTTGCTGACAGCACCGCGCGGAACCCGAGCTTTCTTTTTGGTCCGGGCGTTTACAGCGTATCCCTGACCGTTACGGACGCAAATGGACAATCGGATACCCGGACGCGCCCGGATTGCATACGTGCGAACCTTGCGCCTGACGCGGCGTTTACGGGGGGCCCCAGGAACGGGTTTGCGCCCCTGGCCGTGAACTTTACCGATAACTCAAATCCCGGCTCGCAGCCGATTGAGTCCTGGTCGTGGGACTTCGGCGACGGCGGCGTCAGCAGCGAGCAGCATCCCACGCATATATATGCGAACGCTGGCGTCTATTCTGTGTCGCTGACCGTGACAACGGCCGCGTCGAACGACACGGGGACCGAAACGGGTTACATCGCTGTTGCACAACCGGTTGGCCCGACGGCCTCCTTTGATGGAGCGCCCATGGCGGGAATGAGACCGCTTGCCGTACAGTTCACCGATACGTCGACCCCCGGCAGTCACCCGATAACGGATTGGTCGTGGGATTTCGGCGACGGCCATGGCAGCACGCTGCAACATCCCGCGCATACATATGAAAACGCCGGGTCCTATGAAGTAAGTCTAACCGTCATGACCGCCTCGGGAAGCGACCTGGAAACACGGGCGAGCTATATCCAGGTGTCGGGCGGGGCAGCGCCCACCGCCGACTTCACGGCAAGCCCTGCAACGGGGAAGATGCCGCTCCAGGTGCAATTCACGGATGCCTCCGTGCCGGGAGATTCTCCAATTACCGCCTGGCTGTGGGATTTTGGCGACGGCGCGACGAGCACCGGCCGGAATCCGGCGCATGCGTACACCGCGGCCGGCGCGTATGACGTTTCCTTGACGGTGACCACGGGCGTGGGCAGCGATTCCATGTTGGTGGAGGATTTGGTTCGGGTCTATGCGGCCGTGCATGTGGACCGGGACAATGCCTCCGGTCTGGAAGACGGGACTTCCTGGGACCGCGCGTTCCGGCGGATTCAGGACGGCATCGATGCGGCGGCAAACCTGAGTGGCGGCGAAGTATGGGTCGCGGAGGGCCTTTATGACGAACCGCGACCGGACCCGACGGGGGCGCTTCTGTTGCGGCCGGCTGTGGCGATATACGGCGGCTTCTCCGGTACGGAGAAAGCGCTGCACCAACGGGACCCGGCGGCCAAGCTCACGGTTATCGATGGGACGTCGGCGCGTGACGGGGCGCACGCCTATCACGTCGTGGTTGGCGGCGCCAGCGGCCGCTTGGACGGCTTCATCATCCAGGACGGACTCGCGAACTCGGGTGGTTCCTCGCGCGACCGGGGGGCGGGGCTGTTTATACAGAATGCCTCGCCGGTCATCGCCAATTGCGTGATCCGGAACAACCACGCAACCTATGCGGGGGGCGGCCTGTATAACGGTAATGCCGCATCGCCGCTGATCATGAATTGCATGTTTTTTGACAACGCTACGCTGGGTTCGTACCTGGCGCAGGGGCACGGGGGCGCCGTTTACAACGCGAGCGGGTCGGCGGCGCGGTTCGAAAACTGTATCTTCGCGGGGAATAACGCGCGGGCGACGTTTTTCGCGGACGGGCAAGGCGGCGCCATGTACAGCCAGGACTGTATGCCGGTTCTAGTGAATTGCACGTTTTATGGAAACCGGACCTATGGCGCCTTCTTCTCGGATGGCGACGGCGGCGGGTTGTATAACCGTCTCGCCTCGCCCTCAGTGAGAAACTGCATCTTCTGGGAAGATTTCCCGAATGAGATTGTAAATTCGGGCATTGGCGGCGCGAATGTCTCTTACAGCGATATCGAAGGTGGTTACAGCGGAAACGGCAATATCGCCATGCACCCCGGATTCGTGGACGCAAGCGCCAGGGACTTCTCATTGCAGCCGGGTTCTTCCTGCATTGACAGCGGAACCGTCGTGGACGCTCCGGCGACGGATATTCGCGGCGTTATCCGGCCGCAAGGGACGGGGGTGGACATGGGCGCGTACGAATCGGGGTCTTTGCCTGTCGCCGAATTTGCGGTTTCCGCCACACGCGGCGTCGCGCCTTTCACGGTTGTCTTCACGGACCAGTCCGATGCCGGAACAGCGCAGATTGATGACTGGTCCTGGGATTTCGGAGACGGAACCGGCAGCAGCGAGCAGCATCCGAGGCATACGTATGCAATCCCGGGCACCTACACGGCGCGGCTCACGGTGACGACGGACGTGGGCGCCGACGTATCCGATCCCGCCGGCATAACGGCGGCGTCGGCCGTGACATTCACGCAACAGCCGCGAGACGCCTATGCATACGCAGGCGACGCGGCGATGTTCGAGGTCGAGGCTTCCGGCGGACTGGGCGGATATCTGCACCGATGGTGGTTTGACGATGGGTATAAGGCGGTCGTCGAGACTGGAGGCGACAGCCGGGTGCTCCCGATAGCGCCGGTGCGTTTGGCCGATGCGGGCGCGTATTGGTGCCAGATCACGGATGACCTCGGGAATTACGTTTCGGATGCGGCTCAATTATTCGTGGCGGAGCCGCTCATGGTCACCGAGCAGCCCGTGGGCGGGGAGAAGCCCGCCGGCGGAACGCATGTGTTTCATGTCGGCGTCAGTGGCGGGTTCACGCCTCTCGACTACGTGTGGAAGAAGGACGAGGCGCCGGTGGCCGGCGGCTACGGAGATACGCTGGTTCTGGATGACGTTGACGCGCACGATGCGGGAATCTACATGGTCGAAGTCTACGATGCGTTGGGCACTGTGCGCTTTTCCGAATCCGCAACTCTCAATGTGGTGGCCCATGTGCCGGTGGCGCGCCTGGGCGGACTGGCCATACTGATTAGCGGCATGTCAGTAACGGCGGCGTATGCGTTTTCGGGCAGGAACAGACGAAATCGCCGGTGAAGTGTTCGCCCTTGGCGGAGGAAAGGTCAGGCCCCTCCCTGAATGTGCTCCTGTTGTTCCGCATCACGCGCCCTGATTGCGGAGGCTGGTTTCCCTTTTCCCAGGCGCAATCGGCGAGCGAGCGCGGTTCCGGCAACGACAAGCAGGTACACGCCGCCGCTCAAAAGAATAATGGCCGGGCCGCTCAATATCTCGAAGGAATAACTGATACCGAGGCCGCCGCCGACCACGCCCGCGCAGCAGGTCACGGCGATGAGCATCATCGAACTGATCCGCCGGGCGAATTGACCGGCGGTGGCCGCGGGCAGGGTAAGCAGCGCAATCACGAGGACAATGCCGACGACCGAAATCAGGAGCACGACCGTCAGCGCGGTGAGGCACAGCAACAGCAGGTAATAGGCCTCAACGCGCACGCCCCGGAGCCGCGCGAACTCGCTGTCGAAACACACGGCGACCAGCTTGTTGTGGAAAAGTGCGGCTAGCGCGATCACGGCCGTGTCCAGGAGCAGAATCAGGACCAGGTCGCGCTTCGTTATGAGGAGAATATTGCCGAAAAGGTAGCTCATCGGGTCGTAGTTGCCCGGAGTCCATTGAAGAAACAGCAGGCCGGCGCCCATGCCGACGGCCCAGACCGCGCCAATGATAGTGTCTTCCCGTTCACCCGCATAGAGCCCGGCCAGGCCGATAATCACGGCCGACAGGAGCGCCGCGGCCGTGGCGCCGTGCAACGGTTCGCACCAGGTCCAACCGAGCCGGTATTGCAGAAAGATGGCCAGGCCAATGCCGCCGAGCACGCTGTGCGCGATGGCCCCGGCAATATAGGTGATGCGCCGGGCGACGACATAGGCGCCTATCACGCCGAACGCGACGCTGGAAAGGATGCCCGCGAGAAACGCGTAGCGGAGAAAGGGCGCCTGGGGGTCCAGCAGAGCTTCGATCAACTCAATCATGGAGGTGGCGCTCCTCGGGGTAATGGTAATCATGTTGAATAATGCGGACATCGGTTCCGTACAGTCTTCGGATGGCTTCCGTCGTGACTGCCGCGGTCGGATGCAGGGCAACGCTGCGGTTAACGCAGATCACGCTGTCTACAAAGCCGGTGACGAAACTCAGATTGTGCGAAACCATGACAATCGTCATGCGGCGGTTGAGTCTCTTGAGCAGTTCAAAGAGGCGCTTCTCGGCGGCGGCATCAACTCCCGCCATGGGCTCGTCAAGCAGCAGCAGGTCCGGTTCGGAAGCGAGCGCCCTTGCCAGGAGGCTGCGTCTGCGTTGCCCTCCGGAGAGGCTGGCAAAGGGAACCGATGCGTATTCGGCGAGCGAAACCTCGTCCAGGACACGCCGGGCGATTTCGCGGTCCTTCGCGGTGTACGGACCGCCAAGACGGCGCTCGACGCGCCCCATCAATATCACGTCGAATACCGTGACCGGGAAGCGGGTGTCAAAGTGAAGATGCTGGGGCGTGTACCCGATGCGCGCGCGCACATGACTGGGCGAACGGCCAAACACAAGGACGCTGCCCGCCGTGGGGCGCAGCATGCCGGCGATGAGCCGCACGAGCGTGGTCTTGCCGCCGCCGTTAGGTCCAACCACCACGGCAAATGCGCCTTCTTCGATGTCCAGGTTCACCCCTTCAATTATGGGCATCTCCTCATAGGCGAAGGAGAGGTCTTTCAAGCAAACGATGGGCCGATGCGGCCGGGCCGGCCGCGTTGTGGCAACGGAATTTTGCGTCGATTCAGGCTGCGGGTTCATTGGTCATCCTCGATTTGTCCTGCAAGAGAAAAGCTTCCTCAAGATGGCCTGCTATGCGGCGCAGATTCTCGAGCACGTCCGCGGCCAAAGGGTCCACGGGCACGACGCGACCCGCGATGCACTCGGCAAGCGCGGAAGCGGCATGTGCGGCATATTGGGGCTGAACGAACACGACATTGACGTGTTCTGCGATAGCCTGATGGATGAGGGAGCGCACGCGTTTCGGAGTGGGGCTCTTGCCGCCGGTTTCCACGGCGACCTGTTCAAGATGGAATGCCGCCGCGAAATACCCGAATGCGGGGTGGTAGACGAAGAAGCGTCGTCCGGCGTAGGGTGCGAGTCTCCCCGCAATCGACATGCGCAGACCCTCCAATTCAGCGAGAAAGGACTCGAGATGCGCGCGGTAGTCGTCCGCGTGCGCGGGGTCTTCCGCCGTAAGGGCTCGACAGATATTCTGCGCCAGGACGCGTAGCTGCGCCGGGCCAAGCCAAGCGTGCACGTCGAAGTGTTCGTCTCCGCAACTGTGGTCATGGTCATGGCCCTGCGCGTCGTCGACGGGGAGCCGGTCCACGCCTTCAAGCAGATCGACCACGTTCAGCCGGGTCGTCTGGCCGCTGATTTTTCCAAGAAGACGGGTCTCGAAGGGGAGGTGGCTATTCAGATACAGGCGTGCCCGGCTGAGCGCGAGAACCTGGCTGGGGCTGGGCTCAAAGGTGTGGGGATCCTGAGCGCCGGCGATAAGCACCCTGACAACCGCGTGGCTGCCCGCAATCCGTTCGGCCAGGTACCCGATAGGAGGCACGCTTGCGAACACCATTGTCCCCTGGTCAGGACCTGCTTTCGTCCCGCACGCCGCGAGAGCAAGTGCAAGCGCCGCGGCAGCGAAAAGGGTGGCGAAACACCGGCTCATGGCGACCGACGCGATGTCCGCGTTCCGAGACGGTTCTTCTTCTGCTCCGTGCAAACCAGATGCACGGCCTGGCAGTCGCCGCATTCTTCGAGAATGTGCGTCTTGGTAAAGGCCTCCCAGTGTTTGCGCTGAGCGACCGACAGCGTGCCAGTGCCGCGGCAAAGGGGGCACACTCCTTCCAGCGCGGTCAGAATCGCCGTGCGGATGAATTCGGACCGGTTGGGTATGGTTCTCAGTGCTTCCCAGAGAGCGGCGTCTACCTTGAACGTGATGATCTCCTGTTTCTTTTCCGGCATGCGTCGGTCCTCTTGGTTTTGGCCGATTATAATACATCGTAATACCGCTGGCAAGAAAGGGAGGAGGGCCGGATTCCCGGCAGGGACGCCGGTTTGCGGGATACTGCCCGACAGGGTATGCTTGACGTATCGGTTCCTCCTTTGAAGATGAACAAAGGTATTGGGACTGGTCCGGCCATCTTGCGCGGTGCGGCGCGCAAGAGCGATGGCGCGGGAGAAGAAAGATGGATGCGAGCGAAGAGATCTTCTCGGACCTTCTGCGTGAGCAGAACGTTATTTGCCAAATTGAGGCGCGAACCGGCACGGAGGTGATTGAGGCGCTTGCGCGGCTGCTGCACCGGAACGAGGGCGGGTTTGACTGGGAAGCGGTCGTGGCCGCGTGCAACGAGCGCGAACGCGTTTATTCGACCGTTATTGCGCCGGGGTTGGCCTTGCCGCATGCGCGTGTCGTCAACTTGCCGAGATTGATGATCGCAATTGGCACGTCGCGGGCCGGCATTGCGTTTGAAGCCGCGGACCGCGGACTCGTGAATGTCACTGCTCTCATTCTCACGCCAAAGACATCGCCGGGACTGTATTTGCAGGTCTTGGCGGTGCTCATGGAGCATTTCAGCGAGCCACACGCGATACAGCGGGTGGCTGAGTTGCCGTCGGCGGAGGCGGTGTGTGCGTTCTTCTCCGAGAACAGAGAGCGCATGCCCTCCTATCTGACCGCGCAAGACATTCTGGAGCGGGATGTGCCGACGCTGCTGGAAAGCGATGACCTCGACACCGCAATCCGGCTGTTTTGCTCGAAGAAGCTGCTGGATATTCCCGTAGTAGATGAAGAAGGTGACCTTCGCGGCGCGTTTTCCCTCGAAGACCTGCTGAAGGTGGGATTGCCGGAGCATTTGCTTTGGATGGAGGACTTGGCGCCGATT
>JAGMZX010000059.1 GCA_018005585.1 Candidatus Hydrogenedentota bacterium
CGGCAAGCGGCGGGGACGCCGCTCCTGCGTTAGTGGCTGCGGTCTACCAGTCCCAGCGCGGGGTGACCGCGTCGATGAAGCCAACCGGCTTCGCGGCATCCGGCGGCTCGAAAACGACGCCCAGATTGTCGAGGATGGTGCCCTCCGCCAGTTGCAGGTCAACCAACGCCTTCTGATAATTGATGAGCGACTGCAATTCCTGGGTCTGGGCAAGTGTAAGGTCCTGCTGGACCAGGAGCACCTGATAACTGGTCGTTACGCCGAGGCGCAGCCGCTTTTCTTCCGCGATCACGTTGACTTCCTGGAATTCGCGGGCTTGGCGGGTGCTTTCGACCAGCGTCTGATTCGCGAAAACGTTGCGCATGGCCACGTGCACGTTGACCATGAGCCCCTGGCGCACGTTCTCGAACCGCTGCTCCGCCTGTTCGCGGCCCAGTTGCGCGCGCAGGTGTTGTCCCCGCGCCGCGCGGTTGCCCAGAGGAATCGAGCCCTGAATGCCAACGCTCATGGTATCCACTTCGCCCTGGCGCATCCCGTAGAACACTTGGCGCGGCTTGTGGTCGCGGCCGCCCTGTCCGTACGCGCCGACGATGTCAAGTTGCGGCAGCATCTGGTTGCGCGTGCGCATTTCTTCGAGTTCCGCGTTCTCGATCTCGATTTGCGATGCCTGCAATTCGGGACGGTTGCGCAGGGCCCGTTCCACGCTCAACTGCACCTGCGCCTCGAGATTCCCCGGCTCCATCCAGGTCGCCGGTGCAAAACCGGGCCGGTCCGTCGGAATGATGCGGGCGCTGGAAAAGAGGTCTCCGTCGCGGATATCGAGCAGTTGCTTGAGCGCGTCCTCGGCGTGGCCGACGGCGGCGCGGGCCGCGATCAATTCACTCTGGCGCGTGGCCACGCCCGCCTTCGCCTGGAGCACATCAATATCGGCGGCCGTGCCGATTTGGCGGCGTGTCTCATTGATATGCAGAAGGCGCTCCGCGTTCTCCAGCGATTCCTGGCGGACGGTCACGCTCTCGATCGCGCCCACCAGGTCCCAGTAGGCTTTGACCACGCTCGCCGCCGTATTCATCACCGTGGCCTTGAGTTGCGCCTCGGCGGCAATACGCGCATTGTGCGCCTGCTTGATGCGTACCTTGTTGACGGTGGGACCGAACCCGCGCAGGATGGGTTGCGTCAGACTCAGCGTCAGCAGCCCGTCCCACTCTTCGATGAACTTGCCGAACGTGCTCTCGTCGTCATTCATGGCTAGCGACAGGCTGTACATGGCGCCCGTGTGCAGCTTGCCCCCCACCCCGGCTTCCATCGTCGTAGTGTACGATTCGATACTGGAAATGCCGCCAAAGACAATCAACTGCTGCGAGGCTACCGTCGAACTTTCGTTGTAGAGAATGTCCGTATTGAATACCGGGTCAAATTCGCCGCGCGCGGTCAAGAGGTCCCCATCCAGCTTGCGCGGCTCAAATTCCGCCAGCAGGATATCGGGATTGCGGTCGAGCGCCAGCAGGATACAGTCGTTCAGGCTCAGGCGGATTTCCGTGAGGTTCAGGCTCGACTCGATGGCCTCCCGCAAGGCGTCCAGGTCGATCAGGTCCGCGTCGATTTGACGGCTGATCGTTTCATCCGCCTCACGAAAGACCGCGTCGTAGCGCAACCCCAGTTGCGGCTTGTCCGCTGCCGCGTCTGCCGCGTCTGCCGCCGCGGCTGCATCCGCAACCGAAGCGCCCGTTTCCGCGGGCTGCGCCTCTTCCACGGTCTGGGCTATGGCCATGCTCAAGCCGGCGGCCGAAAACAAGAACGCTAAACACCATACTCGCGCGAGGTACATACGCTCCTCTCCTCCCGCCATCACGCAACACCGGGCGGTTTCGACCATTCCCTCATCGCCATGGGGCGCGCCTCCTCGCCGCCAGTCTACGGTTCGCGCGGCCCCCAGTCAACCGCGGCGGAACCGCCGGCGCGCCAGGACAAACACAAACCCCGGCAGCATCGGGTCCCGCCGCTGCGGCCGGGGTCTTGAATGGCACTGATATCGCGAATCACGGTCTGCGGAGTTCGTGGGGGTCCACGCCGGCGCGCTGCATGGCGCTTTCCTGCACCTGCTGGACCCGCGCCACATAACCCTGCTGCAATTCGGCTATCGTCGTCGTCAGCCGCCCCGATTCCTGCGGAGTCAGGTTGCCTTTCGTCTTGTCACGAAGAACCAGCATCAGGTCGATCGTGTACTTGGCCTCGTTCAGGTCAATTACCACCTGCTCCGCGTCCCGCGGGGCAATGAAGCCCAGCGCCAGCATCGCCTGCATGGCGAGGCCCGAGACGAGGGCGTCAAAGGACGGGCCCTCCGGCGCGCCAGGCGGTTCGTCGCCCGGCGTTGGCGCGTCCGCGGGCGCCTTGGTCTCTTCTCTTTCCCGCTGGACCCGCGCTTTCCAACTCTCATCAACGATGATTTTCGGGCTTTCTTCCGGCATGCGCCGAGCCTCCCTTTCCGCAGCCGCGCCGTCCCGGCGCCCACGCCATGCCTCTGGCTTTGGCCATAGCCTGCCGGCGCCATTCGGCGCGCGGCCGCGGCGCTGATTGGACTATTTGTTCTTATGACGGTTCTGGCGCCGTTTCTTTTTCCGCTTGTGTTTGTTGATCTTCGCTTTGCGAACTTTTCTTCCGCCGGCCAACTTCTGGTCCTCCTCGCACCCGCGCGCCACGTTTCAACGCAGCCACTGCTCGTCGGGCATCGTGTACGTTAACAACTCCTCAGGCTTGAAATACAAAGCGATCTCGCGCGCCGCCGTCTCCGGCGAATCCGACGCATGGATGATATTGCACTGCATGCTCAGGCCAAGGTCGCCGCGAATCGTGCCCACGTCCGCCTTCTGGCAATTTGTCGCGCCGTTCATCTTGCGCACCTGCGCCACCGCGTCTGGCCCTTCCCAGACCATCTGCACGGTCGGGCCGGACGTGATGAATGTCACCAGGCTGCCAAAAAAGGCCTTGTCCGCGTGTTCCGCGTAATGCGCCTTCGCGGTTGCTTCGTCGATAATCCGCATCTTCAACCCGGCCAGCTTTAGGCCGCGCTGCTCAAAGCGGCGGACGCATTCGCCAATCAACCGGCGCCCGACGCCATCGGGCTTCACCATTACAAACGTACGTTCCGTCACGGTCCAAGTCTTTCTATAGAAGGATCTTGCTGTACACTTGCGGGCCGCACACACCAACCCACGGCGAATAACGTGGAGAGTGCGCCAAGGCCGGCACGCACGGAAAAGCGATCATAGCAAATAGAGGTGAATACCTGCAAACAGCCCGCGTGCGCGAGCATGGCCACCGGGTGGCGACCTGCTACCCGCGCCGGCCGCCTCACTTCGGCTCCGGTGCCGGCAGGAACAGGGCCGCGCCCTGAATCCCGCGGCTCTGCGCGCCAAGATGCGAGGAACAACCCATGGCGCGGCGACAAAGTGCCGCGTCAGGGGTCACGTGTGGAGCACCTGGCGGAATTCGACGGACCGGGCGCAACGCCAGGCTTCGAGAGCCGCGCCGATGATCCGCTGAGCGTGCAGCGCAATTTCCGGAGAACAGCGGCAGGGGCGGCCGCTCGCAATTGCGTCACTCCAATCGCGGACGTGAGCCTTCAGCGCTTCTTCTTCCGTGTGTGTTTCCGCCGGAGGAACGGCCTTGGGAAGGGGCGCGCCCCGCGGAAGCAGTATGGCGTCTTGCCCGCATACGAACAAAGCGCGCCGGTCTCCGCGCAGGATTGCGCAAGCCTCCTGCGGGCGCTCTATGCCTGAGGTGAGCGTGACCGTCGTGCCGCATTCGTACGCAACGGTGGTCATCATCTGGTCGGGAGCATCCCCTGGGCCGTCGGCCGCGCACCCGCCGGCCGCCGACACGCGCACCGGGTCCGCTGAGGGAAGCACCGAGAGAAATCCAGCCATTTGCCGGAACTGACACCGCAACGCGGGACCGTTGCCCCAGGCAAGCCAGCGCTGCCACCGCGGCGCGGAGCCGCGCGCCGGTGCCGCCTCAACGTTGGCGGCGGCCTGGCACCACGCGACAGGGCCGAGATCGCCGCGCTGCACGATGTCGCAAGCCTTGCGCCAACCCGGTTGCGAGAGTTCCGTCACGCCGATTTGGACCGGCCGCGAGGAGCGGCGCCACGCTGCGTGCAAGGCCCGCGCTTCATCCGCGGTGCGCGTCATGGGTGATTCGCAATAGACGTGTTTGCCCGCGTCGAGGGCCGCCACGGCCGCTTCCGCGTGACAATGGTCCGGCGTCGCGATCATCACCGCGTCGATATCTTCACGCGCGACGGCCTCGCGCCAGTCCGCGCAGGCGCGCACGCCGTATCGGGCCGCGGCGCGCGCACGGTGCGGCGCCCAGGCGTCGCATGCGCAAATCGCCATGGCGCCTGGTATGGCGCCTCGCGCGATTATGTCGAGCAGTGCCTGACCCCGCTGACCGCAGCCAATTACCGCCACTTGCAGCCGCTCATTCACGTTCCGGCCCGCGGCTGCCTGCCCGTGGCGCGGTTGTTCCCCCCGTGTGGGAAGCCCGTTCCACGCCGCCGCCGCGCCCAGCCCCGCCACGAGGAATTGCCTCCGCGAACAGCGTCCCGCCGGTTGCCTCTTCATTGCCATCCTTTCCAAACGTCCTGCTGAAATGCGCGCCGCGTTCGGGTTGGTGTAAGCTGCGGCCGATTCTACCCGACGCCGCATCCAAAGTGGGAGTCGCGACTTTGCGTGGAAGGAAAAGGTCAGGTTGATTCCCGGCGCTCTTTCCGGCGGGGTGTGTCTCGTCCGGCGGTTGCGCCGGTGCGCAAGGGTTCGAAGTCAAACAACAAGAGGAAACCGGGGAGTGACGCTGATGAGCAATGATGTCCGACGGTCCGTGTGGCGTGCGCGAACCTTCGCGAATGCTTCATTCCTTCTTGCCATGATGACCGCGATCGGCTCGTCCGGGGTTCTTCACCCGGACGCCGCGGCAGAAGAGGAAAGCCAAGAACCAGCGGCCGAGGAAACGCATAACGCCCTGGCTGCGAGGATGACCGGCGAGAGTCTGGTGCTGGTGAAGACCGAGCCGGGCCGGTTGTGTTACGACGCGCTGGTGGAAGGCGCCGTCACGGTGCGCAGCACATATGAACCGGGGCTCGCGCATACGGTAGTTTATGAACCCGGTATTGATTACGTGGTCGATTATGGGGCGGGCACCGTCGCGCGCACGCCCGGCTCGCGCATCCCCGACTTCAGCACGAACATGCTGTACGGGCGGCAGGGATTCGACCATAACCAGTCTCCAGGTTTTGGAAATGGCGGCTTCTTTGTCTTTGTTGACTACGAAACGCGCGCGCCGTTCCCGCTGTGCGCGCCGACGGACCAGTCGGCGCTTCTTCCGAAGACGGCGGAAAAACTCCGGAACGGCGGACCGTTCAAGATTGTGGCGTACGGCGACAGCATCACCGCGGGCGGCGACGCTACCAGCCTGCATCTCCAGTTCCAGGAGCGGTGGGCGCAGTATCTGCGCGAGCGTTTTGCGCGGGCCCGGATCACGGTCGAAAACGGCGCGACCGGCGGCGACAGCACCGTCCAGGGACTCGCGCGGCTGCGTGAAAAGGTGCTGGATCGCGCGCCCGACCTCGTGCTCATCGGCTTTGGCATGAACGACCACAACATCAACGGGCCCACGCCGGAACAATTCGCGGAAAACCTGAAAACCATCATATCGCTGGTGCGGGAGCATACAGGCGCGGAAGTGGTCCTGTTCTCCGCGTTTCCGCCCAACCCGGACTGGAAATTCGGCTCCCACCGCATGGAACTCTATGCTGAGGCGACGCGCCTTGCTGCCGGGCAGGCCGGTTGCGCGTATGCCGACGTGTGGGGCGTATGGCAGAAAGTGCTCGCCCGCAAGGACCTGTCAAGCCTTCTCGGCAACAACATCAACCATCCCAACGATTTTGGCCACTGGCTCTACTTTCAGGCGCTGAAAAGTCTCGAATTCTGAAAGACGATTACCCGGGCTTCCGATGCCTGTCGCCCAAAATGGATGAGGGGCAAAAGACAATGATTCTCGCGTTGTCTTCTGCCGTTCAGAGTTCGACGAGCCGCATGAACTTCTTCGACAGCTTTTCGATGCCGGTCCGGGTCACGCGCACCCCGTTTTCCCAACGCAGGCCAAAGTCCTTGTCCTGGAAGAAAGTATCTACCTGGAACGTCATGTTCTCCTGGAGCGCGTAGGTGGAAGTGGACTCAAGCCACGGGCGCTCGACTTCCATCATACCGATGCCGTGACAGGGCCCGTAGAGCATGTGCTGCTTGAACCCCCGGCACTCGACGAATGCTTCGTATTCGCGCACGATGCCGGCAGCGGGCTTGCCGCCACGCATGAGTTCGAAGGTCTTCATGTGCGCTTCAAGCCCGAACTCCACGAGCCGCTTCTTGCGCGGGGGCAGCTTGCCAATGGAGCAGGGCAACCCGACACTGGACGAATACCCCCCGACGCGCGCGCCAATATTGAGCTGGATGAGTTCGTTGCGCTTGATCTTATTGTGCGTGGGGCGCGAAATGGCGTGCTTCGTGCCGGGGCCGCAGAACGTGTACAGAGCGTGGCCTTCGTATTCGCCGCCGAGCCTGTAAATCTCGCGTTGTGCGATGCCGACGACTTGCAGTTCGGTCATGCCGGGCCGCATCTCGCCCAGAATCGCGTCGATAGCCTGTTCGCTGATCTGGTACGCCTTCTTCATCAATCGGATTTCGTTCGCGCTCTTAACCGTGCGGAGACTGACCAGGGTGTCGTCGGCCTTGACCAGTTCGACACCGGGCAGCTCCCGTTTCAGGCTGAAATAGACAGGAAGCGGCATGATAGAGAAACCAACAAGGCCGAGCCTCTGGAGCGGGCGCCCGCCCATGACGGCCTTTGCCACATGCGCGTAATCGGCCACGGCAATGCCCGGATATTCGGGGTCGGCGGACTCGCGATATTCGACCATCTTCGCGATGTTCCGGACAACGCTGCGCCCCAAGGCGTAGGCTTCGCTTTCGGGTCCGATGATCAGCATGGGCGCGCCCTTCGCCGGGACGAATACGCCTGCCGACTCGAATGTAGGCCAATACTCGGTCAGATACCGGACATTCGCAAAGTCTGCCTCGTTGGAGTGCACGAGCGCGGCATCCAACCCCGCCGCGCGAATGTTCCGCTGAAACTTCTTCATCCTCTCCACAAACTCTTCTCTGGGAATCAACTGCATGGCCTGTCTCCTTCACTGCGCGACCCATTCGCCGCGTAACCCCGCGCACCCGGCGCCACGGCGTCGAAGCAGCGGTACGGCATATCCCGCAACAGTTGCACGTGCCGCGGCCGCGTCAACGGCCTATAGGCTATCCCAAAACCTGTGCAAGTAGCGAGCGAGCACATCCGGGGTGAAGGCATTCTCGAACGGGCCGGGCGGGCTTTCCCCGGCGGGTATACAGCCCGCCCAGGTTCTGAATCCGTGCGCTCGTAGATTCCGCCGGCCGCTCAAGCGGTTTCAGGACGAATCACGTATCCGCTCCGGAAGCCAATCACGTTGCCAAGCGGTGAGAGTTGCAGGGGCGGGGCATGCCTCGCCCCTGCCACAGGCGGAAATCCAGCTGCGGGGAGCCTCCGGCAAATTGCCAGACTTCTTGACCGCTCCTCCCGTTTCTGCCCACAGTGACTTTCGACCTGAAAACGCGGGACCCGCTTGCTCGACGCCTCAGGGGGCGTATACGATGTTGTGGTTTGGTGTTGCGCGTCGTGTTTCTCCAGGGGAAACGTGGGACAACAGCGTAGCGGAGCGGAAAGAAGCCGGGCCTGCTTATGACGCATTTCACATGGTTAGACGGCAGTATCGTTGGCCTTTACCTGGTTGCCACAATGATTGCGGGCATCGCGGTGCGCAAATACGTGGGCAAGGTGGAGCACTTCCTGATTGCGGGACGTGAGATGAAGCTTTACCTCGGCATCGCGTCGCTGGCGGCCACCGAGTTCGGCATCGTCACGTGCATGTACACGGCCCAGAATGGGTTTGACAAGGGCTTCGCGGGCGCCACGCCGGGTGTGCTCGCATGCCTGGCCATGTTTTTCGTCGGCTACACGGGGTTCTGTGTCAAGCCGCTGCGCGACGCGGGCGTCATGACCATTCCCGAATTGTTCGAACTGAGATTCGGGCCGCGTATCCGATGGTTGAGCGGGGTTGTCATAGTGCTGGGCGGCTTGCTGAACATGGGGGTGTTTCTCAGGACGGGCGGCGATTTCCTGGTGGCGGTCTGCGGGCTTGACCCCAAGTACCTCGAAATCACAATGACCGCCATACTGGTCTCCGTCGCCGTTTACACCGTGCTCGGAGGCATGTTGTCGGTGCTCGTCACGGATTTCCTCCAGTTTGTCGTCATGAGCGTGGGGCTCCTGGCCGTCACGCTGCTCATCCTGGCAAATGTGGGCTGGGGCAGGCTTACCGCGACGGTTGAGGAGCACTATGGCGCAGGCGGATTCAATCCGTTTGTCCACCCGAAGATGGGCTGGGAATACGTGGTGTCCAACGCCATGCTGAGTCTGGCGATGGTGCTGACATGGCAAACGACCATTCAGCGGTTGCTCGCGGCCAAAGATACCAGGACGGGTCGCCAAGTCTATACTCGGACCAGTTTCTTCTTCCTGTGCCGCTGGCTCATTCCCGTATTGTGGGGCATAGCGGCGCTTGCCGTGCTCAAACCCGAAGAACTGGACGGTAACACGCTGCTGGCCATGCCCAGGCTCCTGAGCCAGGTCGTGCCCATGGGTCTGATGGGCATCCTGATCGCGGCCATGCTGGCCGCTGACATGTCCACGGATTCCTCGTATATGCTCACGTGGTCAAGCGTGATCTACAACGACATTCTGGCCCCGTTTCACAAGGGCCGGTGGTCCGAGAGGCGCGGGCTCCTGGTCAGCCGGGCGATTGTCGCCCTGATCGGGGTCTTTCTGTTGTTCTACGGTCTGTGGTATCCGCTGCGCGGCAACCTGTGGGATTACCTGACCGTGACGGCCAATATCTACATGTCGAGCATGTCGGTTCTGCTGATTGCGTGCTGCTATTGGAAACGCGCGAACAGCTGGGGGGCGGCCGGCGCGATCATCTTTGGCGCCATTGTTCCCAGCGCCTTCCTCGTCATGGAACAGATCCCCGGCACCATGCACTTCGCCAAAGAGGTGGTCGGTCCGCACTTCTCCAATATCGCAACCTATGCGGTTGCCGGAACGGCGATGGTGCTGGGTTCACTCATGAAACCACGGGCGGCGGCCCCGGTGTGAAAGGGGATGCAAGATGCTCGATCACTGGTTCTGGCTGGCGGCGACGCTCGCCTGCGTCATCTGGTATTCGACCATTACGGTTTACGTCGCCGTTCGCGGCGCGCTCGACATCAAGGGGATGCTCCAACGCCTGGCGCGCCGCGACGAGGAATGACAAGTAGGGGCGGGTTTCAAACCCGCCCCTACCAGACCCGTCACGAGCGCGGGTCTCAAACCTGCCCCTACCAGACCCGTCACGAGGGAGGGTCTCAAACCCGCCCCTACCATTGTGGCAGGGGGAGGTTCTTCAGCGGTCCTGGGTCCTGGCCCATGCCTGGACTCGTTGTCGCGCGCAAGCACCGCTGCAAGCCGGCGACGGGATTCAGGGTCCAGACTGCGGATTACCGCCGCGATGTCTTCTCGGGGGTCTGCACCCGGAACAAATCCGGAACAAGAGACTGCCGCCGGAGTGGTTTTTTCGGTCTCTGGCGCGTTCCCGGCTTGAGGGCTCAGTCTTGCGGAATGCCCAGTGTTTGAGCCGTTTTGTCCCCTGGAATGTCGCCGCTGTGGCGGGCGCATAATTGGCGGAGGATTCCGTTCTGGACTCGGGAAGTCTCTACATATCATTTTGTCTTGTGATGACTTGGCCGAAACAGGTCCCTGTACTGATGTGGCCTGACAGCGTATGATGAAATTCGTGCCGGGCAGATGACCAGCATAGGCTGTCATGACCGGCACATTGAAGTGTCGTACAACGGGCGGATCCACTTAGCCATGGCGACAGCGTCTCTGCAGTCGCCTCAACTGAGCCCGTCGTGACTGACACTGTGGCGAGCTTCAGAGGATTGGGGAAGACCGCAAGAATAATCGTGACTGCCGCAGCGTTGATCCGCAACGGTTTGAGGGTGCCCGTCGCACAACGATTGTTGTCCCTCAAGGAGTTTGTGAAGGCCCCCGGCTTGACGCGTATACTCTCAAACTCGTGCATTCGATGGGACACACATTGTGAAATTCGTCAAACGCTATGTGAAGCCTTTGCTCGTCTTGCTGGTGCCGTTGTGCGTTCTCTTGTGCTTCATCGCCTACCACTGCATCCATGGCCGACTGTTGCCGTTCATGCCAGGGATCATTGGATTCGAGCACAAGGACTTCTCGCGCGCGCGCGTCTATTACCACAAAGGCGCGGACCTCAGTACGCTGGACCAAATTGATCAGTGGGTCGAAGACGTCGAGCGTTCGCATGGCATGAAGTTCCCCAAACGGCTCGATGTGCTTCTGTGTTCGTCTGACAACGAATACACTCGGTTTTCAGGCATACGCGCACGGTCCTGTTCGATGCCCATTCACGGCCGCATCTGCCTATCGCATCGAGCGCAGGAAGATGCAAAGGCGGGTACGATTCATCTTAACGTCTATATGCGGCATGAGATGTCACATTCGATTCTCTATCAAAACATGCGTTGGTTGATGCCGCTGGAATCTCCGAACTGGCTGATGGAGGGTCTGGCCGTTTACCACGCGGGGCAACGTGGCGTGGACGGATATTTCACACGGGACCAAGTGCGGGAGAAGATGCGTGAAGGCTATTTTCTGAATCCGCTGGATTACGTATCGAGACTTTGGGGCACGTCCCCCGCGTTCAAAGAGTTCCCGCTCCCCAACAAATGGTGGTTCATCTATTCCGAGATGGCATGTTTCATCGAAGACCTGATTCAGTCTCGAGGCGAGGACAAGTTCCAGCTCTTCCTTGCAGGGGTTCTCCAGGGGCAAGAAGTAGCAAAGGCGTTTCAGTCCGTCTATTGCCAAAACATCGATTCGCAGGTTGAAGAATATCGAAAGAGAATGTTGAATTGACCCTTCCACATCGCCATTCGAGGTCGATTCTTGGCCGGAGAAACGCTCATGAACCGCCCATGCACTCGATCTTGGTCAAGGTCGTTTTGGCGGACGTGTCGGTCGGGTGCGTGAACCGTTCCCAGTACCGGTAAGCGCGCATCGAGCGACTGCTCCGGATTGGGCGTGTGTACTGCGCAAGGCAGGAACCGACCCCCTCAAAAACATGGAGCATGCCGCCGTCGTCCGCCACGAGACTGCAATGCCGCGGGTATCGGAAAGGTTCGTGAAACGGATGCGGGGCTTTCTTCATGCGGAATATCTCGGAGACACGCGGGGCCGATAGATTTTCCGCATGAAAACCCTACTCGATGCGAAATCAACTCGGAAAACGAAAACCGTGTTCGTAAGTCGTTGTATCGCAACAACGGGTCGCCGAAGGGGGCGGACACGTTGAAACGGAGAAAAGACGCGAGAAAAGAGACGGATCGCGGTTCGGGATGGGAAAGATTTGTGAGCCGGGGCACGTTGAAAACGGCGCGGCGTCAGGGACGGCACATCATGAAAAGCCCGTAAATAAAGGGCGATGTGCGATCCATTGTGATGGACCCGCACACCGCCGAGGTTTTACGGATAGAGAATTTCGAGTGAAAGTAAAATGGTGGGCGATACTGGGATCGAACCAGCGACCTCCACGATGTCAACGTGGCGCTCTAACCAAGCTGAGCTAACCGCCCACCGTAAGGGATTACATTCTATCGAATTGACGCCTGTGCCGTCAATGTTGCGCGGTCTCCGCGTCCACGGGCTGGGGGTGTTTCCAGTTGGCGTGGTGTTCGTGCGCCCAGACGTGGCTGACTTTGCCGCCGAAAAGGCTGCGCAGGCTGTGCGGCACAACAACGGTCGCCAGGTAGATGTGCGCCATGAGCAGCACGATCATGACGAGGGCGGCCGCGTCGTGGACCGTGTAAAGCAGTTCCTGCCCAACGAAGTGGGCGTTCCGGTTGAGTCCCATGAGCACACCGGTAACGATGAGCGCGCCGAATGAGGCCACAACCATCCAGAAGAGTATCTTCTGGCCCGCGTTGAATTTCCCGGCGGGCAGGTGTCCCTTGACGCCGCCAAGGTAGCCCCCGGCCTTGAGCAGCCATTTGAGGTCGCCGCGGGCGGGCAGCATTGAGACGATCCAGACCAGCGCCATGACCGCGACGCCCGCCGAGGCGACATAGCCGAAGTATGTGTGCCAGGGCCGCGCCCAGTGGGCGAGCGGGTCGTTCTTGCCGAGCAGGAAGCAGAACCCGGTCACGGCGAGGAACACGACGGTGGACATGGACACGAGATGGCTCAGCCGCTCGTGGATGCGGAAACGGACCACGTCGGGCGGCCCCGGAGGCGTGCCGCCCTTGATGCCGAAGATGACGAAGTGGAGGATGATCAAGGCGAGCACTGCCAGCACGACGTAGGGCGAGACCGGCTTCAGCACCGTCTCGCGCCAGGCGCCGATGAGCAGGTCCTGCTCGTTGTAGCCGAGCGCCGCGAACATGGGCTTGGTCGCGGGGGTGCCGTCTGCGGTGTAGGGGTCGGTGGCGATACGCCCGAAGAAAAAGTGCGCGTCTGGCGCGTGGCAATCGGCGCAGCCTTTCGCGCCCAGAGCCAAGGTGGCCGGTTCGACGCCGTGGGAAACGGTCCATGAGAGGCGCTGCGCCAGCTGCGCGATTGCAGGGTGCGCCGCGGCGTCCAATGCTTCGATTTTCACATCGGGCGCGGGCGCCACGCGCATTTCGCGGCGTTCCCAGACGAGTCGGGGCGCGTTCCAGCTGCTTTCGCCGGGCTTTTCCACCTGTTCTTGACGGTCCACGCGCAGGAACGGCGCGCCCTCGGCAACCGAAACCGTTTCGGTCGGGGTCCCGGCGTAGGGGTCCTGCCAGTCGGCGACGGCGACGTGATAGGCGGTTTCGCCCTTGATGTAGAACAGGTCGTGGCCGGCGAGGCGCGGCGAGGTCTGCTTCAGCGCCCACGCGATCGCGGCAATCTCCGCGTCCGTGTTCGCCTCGGGGAACGAGTCGTTGTTGTCGTCAAAGACCTCGAGCAAGCGCCGCTCTTCGGGCTTGAACGCGGTGAGCTTGGCCGTGATGGCCGTCTGCAGCTCTTCCTCGGTCATGGGCACGGGCGGCGCGGCTTGTTCCGCTGCGGCCTCTCCGGGGGTTGCTTCGCTGGATGCGGCGGGCTGTGCCTGGTCGCTGCTGACGGCGACGGGCGCGGTGTTCGCTTCCGCGCCGGCAGGTTCCGTTGCTTCGGGCGCAGCCAGTACGGCGGCGGCTTCCGCGGGCGTGCCGATGCCGGTGTCAATGGCCGGGGAGGGCGCTCCGTCGGCGGTGTGGCCCGGATACAAGTAGTATTTGTATTCGTCGCCATGCAGGAAGTCCCAAGCGGCCTTCATTTCACGGGGGAAGAGCGGTCGTGCGTTTTCGCCGTCCATGACCGCCCAGAACACGCCGAGTTGATACCCCTCGGGGTGAATGACGCCGTCCCCTTTGGCGCGCGCAAACACGAAGGGGGAAGCGGCGATGGTCGCGCCGGGCCGGCGGGGCTGCAGCTTGCCCGCCGTTTCGCGCAGGGCGCCGAACTCCATCCGGTAGGCTTTCCCTCGAAACACGCACACGGCGTTCTCCGCCGGGTCCCTGCCGGAGAGGGCTTCGTCCAGCACGGACAACATCAGCGCCCGCGCGGGCTCCGCTTCCACGCCGCCGAGCCGCGCGACCTCGTCGCGGACCAGGAACGCACCCTCGGACAGGCCGAGGATGTTCTGGCGCAGCGGCGCCTCGGCGGGGACGGTCGTGTCCGCCGCGCTGACGAGCGCCTGCCGCGCGAGCGGAGTCACGCGGCTGCCCTCGACGTCGCTGAGCATGCTGCCCCACATCGCGCCGAACAACCAGGCATCGGCGGCGTTCGGGTCGGTCTCGGCGGGCAGTTGCCGCACGTCGCCCGCGACGGTGTCGACAACGCCGGTTTCGACAAAGGGCCTCGTGGTGATGTGGCACGCTTCGCAACTGATCCGTTCGAGGTGCAGATGCGGCAGCCACTCGTGCTGGTAATTGGGGGCGCCGAGCACTCCCTGCTCGTGACATTCCTTGCACGACAGCATCGTGTCGTCGAGGTCGTCGCGGACCGTCTGGCTTGACGACGAACCCTTCGCGAAGTTGTGCCGCAGGTCGCCCGGATGGCACTTGAGGCAGGTCATGCCCTGCTCGGTGTGCACGTCGTATTCGTAGTGCTGGTGCCAGGTGCTGCCGCGCTTCTGCACGCTCGACATGTCATGACAGAAGAGGCACTGCCGGTCGCCGGGCCGTTGAATGGGCAGGTGCACACGCCCGTCGGCCATGAAGAGACTCTTGTTGTAATAGACGTTTGGTGTCTGGCCGTCGGCAACGGAACCCCAGACGAAGCCCAACCCGGCCGCGGCGGTGGCGGCCCATCGGAAATTGAGTTTCTTGATGTGCTGGGCGCGCACCGAGTATTCGTAGTTCGCGAGATGGCAGATAAAGCAGTCCGCCTCCATCGCGCCGGTGAGTTCCCATGGCGACTCGTGATAGTCGCCGTCGCCCAGGAGCGCCAGCTCGCGGTCCAGTTTGAGGGCCGTGTCATAGCGTTGGCCGGCCCGGTCGTACTCGGCGGGGCCGCCGCCCGGGTGGCAAACGCCGCAACTGACCACCCACTCGAAGGGCGTCATGTCGACCTCGTCCGGGTCGTTGAAGTATTTGGGCGCCAACTCGCGCTGATAAAGGAGCTGCCACTTGCCGAAGAAACCGGGGCTGAGATGCGGAGATGTGCCCGCATCCGCCGGAAGCGGCGCAAACAACTCGTCGCGGCCCATCATGAAATGGTAGCCGCGCGTGATGCGCTCGTAGTCGTGGCACTGGCCGCAGGTCTTGCGCGTGCTGACGGCCCGGGGCGTGCCTTGCACGACCTTCGGGTCGACGGGCTGCCCTGCTTCGTCCTTGGTCGGGTCGATGATTTCTCCGTCTTCGTCGAGCAGGTGGAAGGGCGGGCAGGCGAGCGGCAGGGTGCGGACAAGGCCGGCGTTCAGGGCGCGGTCCTCATAGATGAGCGGCCGCCCGATATACTTGTCGAAGTTTTCGATGGCGGTTTGCGCCGCCTGGCCCGCCGGGCCGTCTGCGGCCGTCGCTTGCAGCGCGAGCAGGGCCAGCGCCGTGCAGATAAACGTTGTCCTTAGCATGACACGTCCGTCTTTCTTTCCGCGGAGGTTTGAGATGCACCGCGGCGCGACCGGTGACCGCGCCGCGGCGGGTATCGATGCGAGACCTTAGCTGACCATGGAGGGGTCAGGCGTCGGGAAATCGAAGGTGTACCAGGCGGGGTCGATCGCGACCTCGCGGCGTTCTTTCATGGCGATGAACCCGGAGAGCCCGAGGATAGTCGAGCGCAGGCCCACCATCACGTTGGCTTTCGGCACGCCGCCGAAACGGATATTGTCCGCGAACGCCTGGAATTGAAGCTGGTCGATTGACTTGGTGTTGTCCACGACGATTGGGTCGCCCTGCTGCTGCGCCTTGTTCGACAGTTGCAGGGTGCCGCCCGAGGTGATCACCGTCGCGTTCTGCTGCGAAGCAGCCTGTGCGCTGGAACTCGAAGCCCACTTCACCTTCGAGGTCGCTTCGCGGAAGAAGTAGCCTCCTTCCTCGGTCAGTTCGAAGGTGCCTTCGTCGCCCTGAATCTGTTCGCTGCAGCCCTTCTTGGCGTTGGCCGTGATGCTCGAGTACACGACTCGCACCGTGTAAGGCTCGTTGATCCGCAGCTTGTCCTGGTATTCGTTGCGGGCATTGATGGCGAAATACCCCCGGCTCTGGGGGGCAACCTCGAATTCGTACATCACATTGACGTTGTCGTCCACTTCGCGCCCGTCGCGCCAGTAATCAAGGCCGCCGTAGCCGTATACGCGCGTCGGCATGGCATCGAGGAACCAGGCGGCGATGTCGAGCTGGTGCGTGGCGAGTTCGGTCATGAGCCCGCGCGAACTCTCGCCATACAGGCGCCAATTCAGGTGCTTTTCGAGGTCGCGAATGAATTTCGCCTCTTGCGGCGAAAGGCGGCGGTCGGGAATCGGGCGGCGCCAGTCGTTGTTCCGGTGCCACTGGCAATCAATGTGATTCACGCGGCCGAGGACCCCCTCGTTCCACGCCAGGTTGACGGCGCGATTGTACAGGGGATTGTACCGGCGCTGATGACCGACCTGCACGAACTTCCCGGTTTCGTGGCTCTTCTTCACGATGTCGCGCGCTTGCTCGATCTCGTAGCACATGGTCTTCTCGCAGAAGACGTTGCAGCCCGCGGAAAGCGCGTCCATGATAATCTGGTAGTGCGTGTGCAGCGGCGTCGCGATCACGACCGCGTCCAGTTTCTCTTTTGCGAGCAGGTCGCGATAGTCGAAATACCGGGTCGGCTGATAGGCGCGATCCAAGCGTTCCTGTTGCGCGGCGGTCAGGCCGGTGTCGCCCGCTTCGAGAAGGATACCGGCGTTGGACAGCCAAGCCAGCTTGAACCCGTTCTCCTGGTGGGGCTTATACACGTCACACACCGCCGCGATATCCATCTCCGGCACGCCCAGGATGCCGTCGCGCACGTGGTATGACCCCTGGCCGCCCGTGCCGATGCAGGCCACGCGCACCTTCTCGTTCTGGGCGTACGAGAACGGCGAATAGCCCGTGGCGATCGCCACGCCCGCGGTGGCGCCCGCGGCCTTCATGAAGTTTCTGCGACTCACACTCTCGCTCATGATTCCTGCTCCTCTTGGCTCGGGAAGTTGATTTGCACCACCCGGGGTGTGCCGTTTTCCGATAACACCAAAATGGCCCGGTATTCGGGATGGGCCGCGCAATAGGCGCGCACTTTCTCTTCCCCCATCACGAAGAAGGCCGTGCTTAACGCATCCGTCTCCATACCGCCCGGTCCGATGACCGTGGCGCTCAACAGGCCCGAGACGGGCCAGCCCGTCTTCGGGTCCAAGATATGACCATATCTCTTTCCGTCCAGTTCCAGAAAATTCTCCGTGCTGGACGAAGTGCTCAAAGATTCATTGCTTATTCGGACTTCAGCGATATGTTCACCTTCATTATTATACGCGTTCCGAATGCGAATGGTCCACCCGGCCATGCCCGGCGGCGCGCCAATGGCCTCGACCGTGCTCGTGCCGGAATTGAGCAGGGCGGATGTCACGCCCAGCGAGCGCAACACGTTCGCCGCCCGTTCCAGCGCCAGTCCCTTGCCGATGCCACCGAAGTCCAGCCGCATGCCCGGCACGGCGAAGCGGACCGTTTGCGCATGCTCGTCCACGGCGACTTTTTCCAGGCCGACCTTGGCCAAGGCGGCCTTGATCTCGTCGTCCGTGGGCAGATGCCCCTCGCGCGTGTAGAAGCCCCACAGGTCCAGCAGCGGCCCCACCGTCACGTCGAACGCGGCACCCGTATCCCCGTGAATCCGCTTCGCCTCGAGGAGCAGGTCAATCAACGGCGACGAGACGGCCACCGCTTCCTCCGCGGCGCGCCGGTTGACCAGCGCCGTCTCGCTGTCCGCCCGCCAATTGCTGATGCGCCTTTCGATAGTGTCGATGACCGAAAAGGCTTCGTCCGCCAGGTGGCTGAGTTCTTCCACCTGCATGCCCGGCTGCGGCGGGGCAAGGGTGCACTCGAAACGGGTGCCCATGGCCATGTGCTCGAAGGTAGCGAGGGGCACGCCGTCAGGGGCGCCGGCGCCCTCGGCGAGGGCCACAGCGGCGCATAAGACGAGCGCAGCCACTTGGGCCGACAGGGCGGTGTCCCTACCTGGCGAATTTCCGGAAAACCGATAAAGTCTCATGTTTTCTGCGGTACACGCGGTATGTTGGGCTTCAGCCACGGCATGCAGTTCCACGACGGGGACGTAGTCTATCATGCGGCGGAACCGGCTGCAAACTGGGCGTTCAAGAACTGGGCACACAAGAACCGCCCCTGGATTGGACTCCACAGGTGCGTCATGCACACCTGAACAATAACTATTCCTATATAGTTTTCCCCCTTGACATGCGGCGCGGCCCGTGTTATTTTGATTCTCGCTCTTCGTAACAGGAGCGCAAACGGAGGGAACACCATGAAGACTGCCCTGTTGTGCCCGCTTCTTGTCTTCGCGGCGGGTTGCTGCCTGACCGCGAACACCTGCCAGGCACAGGCGGCCCCCGCGCCGCTGGGACTGCCCGCGCTTGCCTTTCCAGATGAGAACCCCCAATCGCCGGCGAAGATTGCCCTTGGCGACAAGCTTTTCCACGACACTCGTTTCAGCTCCACGGGTGAGGTGAGCTGCGCCACTTGCCACGTCGCGGAGAAGGCGTTCACCGACAGTCCGCTGCGTGTCTCGGAAGGGATCAACAAGCTTACGGGAACGCGAAACGCGCCCACCGTAATCAATGCGGCATACCTGGAGACCCAGTTCTGGGACGGCCGGTCGCCGACGCTCGAGGACCAGGCTTTGCACCCCTTCGTGAATCCGGTCGAAATGGGACTCAACGACCATCAGCCTATATTGGATATCGTCCGCGGGGACAAGGCGTACGCGAAGGCGTTCAAAGCCGTGTTCGGGAAGGAAGGCGAAGCAATCACAATGCTCGAGGTGACGCAGGCCATTGCGGCATTCGAGCGGACCCAGGTCGCCGGCAATTCGCCGTTCGACCGCTGGTACTACGGCGGCGACGAGACCGCGCTCACGGAACAGCAGCAACGCGGGTTTGACCTGTTCGTCAACCAGGGCCGCTGCGTCTCGTGCCACGTGATCGAGCAGACCCAAGCCCTGTTCACCGACAACCGCTTCCACAATATCGGGGTCGGCATCAACGACATCCAGGATGAGGCGCCCGTGCTAGTGACGGCCTTCCTCGAAGCCGAAGTTACTGCATCGGAAGTGGACGTGCAGGTGCTCACCGACAAGCGCACGTCCGAACTGGGCCGTTTAGCGATTTCGAGGTCCCTGGAAGACATCGGCTCGTTCAGAACACCCACCTTGCGCAACGTGGCCTTGACCGCGCCCTACATGCACGACGGCAGCCTGGCAACCCTCCGGGACGTGGTCGTGCATTACAACAACGGCGGCGTCACGCAGGCCGGCAACCCCGTAAACGACTTTCTCAGCGGCGGCATCCGCCCGCTGAACCTGAGCGATGCGCAGATTGACGACCTCGTGGCGTTCATGGAGGCGCTCACGAGCCCCGAATTCGCCGCGCTCGCCCAGGCGGCCGGCGATACCCAGAAGGAGAAACAGCCATGAGCCAGACCACGTTGCCCCGTCGCTCTTTTCTCAAGAAAGCGGGAGCGCTCGCCACGGCGAGCCTGCTGCCGTTGACCAGCGTTGAAATGGCATTCGCCGACCCGCGGCAGAACTTTACGTTCGCGTATATCTCGGACGCGCACATCCAGCAGATTGCGGGCTCCAAGTTTGTGCACAATTGGGACCGCGGCTTGATCCGCGCGGTCGCCGAGGCCAACCTCCTCACGCCCAAGCCGGATTTTGTGGTGTTCGGCGGCGACCTCGCCCAGCTCGCCAAGAAGGAGGAACTGGACCACGGCGCGGAGATGCTCGCCAAGCTCGACTACAAAGTGCACTGCGTCATGGGCGAGCATGATTACTACCTCGACCTCGGCGAGTACTGGTCGGAACTCTTCGGGCCGCAGTATTACAGCTGGGACCACAAGGGTGTCCACTTTGTCGTGCTCAACAGCATCCTGACCTACGACGACTGGACGCACCACCGTTGGCCCACGCCCGAGCAGCGCATGCTCGAAATGGCCGGCCTTGACAATCCGAACGGGTCCCCCTTCATGGTGGGCGAGAAACAGCGAAAATGGCTCGCGAAAGACCTCAAGAAGGTGCAGCCCGACACGCCCGTCGTCCTGTTCTCGCACTCACCCATTCAGAAGATCTACAAAGGATGGAACTTCTGGACCGAGGACGCCGAGGATATCCAGGCCCTGCTGAGCCCGTTCCAGACCGTCACCGTGGTCTACGGCCACGTGCATCAGATCCAGTACAACCAGGTCGGGAACATCGCGTTTCACGCCGTCATGGCTACGGCGTGGCCATGGCCGTACCCCCAGAGCTACGCTCAGGCCGAAAGTCATCTGCCCAAACTGACCGTGCCGATGAACCGCGCTGACCCCTTCTTCGAACGCGACGCCACCGGCTGGCAGTTCATCGGCGTGGACACGGGCCGGGTGGCGATGCATTACCGGCTGCCCAACAATACGGACCGGACGGTCGCGTTCCATCGGGAGACGGGCCAGCCGGAAGACACCGTGTATCAGGTCCCGGAACACCAGATTCCCCCGCAAATTCACTTCTAAGAAGGAACAAAACATGAGCAAACGAGTTGTCGCCACGACGCTGGTCGCGGTATCGCTGGTCGTAGCCATCGGAAGCTACGTATCCGTTACGCGCGCGGATAAATTCACGCAGGAAGACCTGGACCGCTGGCAGGGCGAATTCATGTCCGTCGTGAATACGGGCCGCGAACTCTGGACCAGCGGGACACTGGGCGCCAATGGCGTCGCCTGCGCCCAGTGCCACCCGAATGCGGCGAACACACACCCGGAGACCTACCCCAAGTTCCAGCAGCAGCTGGGCAAGGTCGCCGGCATTCGCGACATGATCAACTGGTGCCTGCAACACCCGCTGGAAGGGAAAGCGCTGGATGTGAATGATGCGAAGATGATTGCGCTGGAAGCGTACGTTACTTACGAGCGCCGGGGCGTGCCTTTGGACCCCGGCAAGCACTGAGCCGGCGAATAACCGGAGGTCCGGCGGCGCCCCGGCGAACGCGTTGCGCCCGGGGCGCCGGACCGTTTCGTCGTGACGCCCCCCTTCCCCAAGGCCTTCCCGTTCCGTGGAATGGGACCCGGGGCGTATGGCTTCGTTTTCCTTGCTTTGCGCCGGGTTCAGGCAGTATTATCAACGCTCTTGTCCCTTGTCGCACGCAATTCACGGAGGCTGTTCATTCCATGATCATCGTGATGGCGTCCCGCAACAAAGAGGACGTCGACCATGTAGTCAGCAAGGTCGAGGAACTCGGCTACAGGGCTCATATTATCGTGGGCGTCGAGCGCACGGTGATTGCCGCGGTCGGCGACGAGCGGGGCAAGCACCGGCTCCAGACGCTGGAAGCGTTGCCGCACGTCGAGCGCGTGGTGCCGATCCTCAAGCCGTTCAAACTCGCGGGCCGCGAGGTCCGGCATGAGGACTCAATCATTCACATCGGTCCGGTGAAGATCGGCGGCGGTCATTTCTGCGTGTTTGCGGGTCCCTGCGCGGTCGAGTCGCGGGAACAGATCCTGGAGACGGCGAAAGCGGTCAAGGAAGCGGGCGCGCATGTATTGCGCGGCGGCGCGTACAAGCCGCGCACATCGCCCTACAGCTTCCAGGGACTCGAGGAAAAAGGCCTGGTGTTGCTGGAAGAAGCGGGCAGGATGAACGGGATGCCGGTGGTCACGGAGGTAATGACAATCGAGCAGTTGGCGGCCGTGGAAGAACGCGCGGACGCGATCCAAATCGGCGCGCGCAACATGCAGAACTACGGGCTCCTGAAGGCGGTGGGCAAGTCGAAGAAGCCCGTGTTCCTGAAGCGCGGCATCGCGGCGACGATCAACGAACTGCTCATGTCCGCGGAATACATCGTGTCGGAAGGGAACCCGAACGTGGTCCTGTGTGAACGTGGTATTCGCACGTTCGAGACGGAAACACGGAACACGCTGGACATCCAGGCGGTGCCCGTATTGAAGCGGTACACGCACCTGCCGGTGGTCATCGACCCGAGCCATGCGGCGGGACACTGGGACCTCGTGCCGCCCATGGCGAAGGCGGCGGTGGCCGCAGGCGCGGACGGCCTCATGATTGAAGTGCACCCGAGGCCGGAAGACGCCGTGTCGGACGGGGAACAGTCGCTGAAGCCGGACCGTTTCGCGGAACTGATGCGCGAACTCAAGGCATTAATCGAGCTCGTCGGGAAGACGATCTAAACATCATGCCGGAAGATATTCAGGATACAGCAGAAGAACTTGAACCGGTCGAATCGCTCGGGCGCGAAGAGTCCCGCCAGACGGTCTACGCCATGCTCTTCTCGAGCGACCGGCCGCTCAGCGTGGGCCGTCTCGCCGAGGCGCTCGGCGACACGGACCCGGATATCGTCGCCAATCTCCTCGAAGAACTGCGCGAGGAAATCAACAGCCGTGAGGACTTGCCCTACACGCTGAATGAGATCGCGGGCGGCTACCAGCTCATCAGCAAGCCGCCTTACGGCCCGTATATCCGCCGCTTGTTCCAAATTCGCAAGAGCAAGCGCCTGTCGCGTGTGCTCCTCGAAACGCTGGCCGTCATCGTCTACAAGCAGCCGGTGACCCGCGCCGAGGTGGAGGCTATCCGCGGCGTGAGCGTGGCGCACGCATTCGATCAACTGCTCGAACGCCGGCTCATCAAGGTCGCCGGTATCGCCGAATTGCCCGGCCGGCCCAAGCTGTACCGCACGACAGACGAGTTCCTCGTCCATTTCGGCTTGAAGAACCTCCGGGAACTCCCGTCGCTCGAAGAACTGCAGGAAATGGCCTGACTGTATGCCGCGTCTGCAGAAATACCTCGCCGAATGCGGCATCGCGTCGCGCCGCGCCGCGGAGAAACTCATTGCAGCCGGACGCGTGACCGTCAACGGCGCCGCCGCGGTCATCGCGCAGGACGTGGACCCCGCACAGGATGCCGTGAGCGTCGATGGCCGGCCCGTGCGCCCGAACGACAAGATCTACATCGTGCTGAACAAGCCCGAAGGCACGGTGACGACCGCGAAAGACACGCACGACCGGCCAACGGTGCTCGATTGCGTTACGGGTGTGCGCGCGCGGGTATTTCCCGTGGGCCGCCTCGACATGGACGTCGAGGGCGTGCTCCTGCTGACCAACGACGGCGAACTCGCGTTCCGGCTGACCCACCCCCGCTTCGAAGTCGAGAAGGTGTATCTGGCGTGGGTGTACGGGTGCGTGACGCCGCAGACCGCCTTGTCGCTCGAGAAAGGCGTGCGCCTCGACGACGGTATCTCCGCACCTGCGCGGGCCGTCATCCTCAGTTCCGGCCAGGAGACCACGCTGCTGCGCCTGCATCTGCACGAAGGGCGCAAACGCGAAGTCAAGCGCATGTGCGCCGCCGCGGGCCACCCGGTGAAGACGCTGCATCGGGTCGCCTTCGGCAATATCCAGGACAAGGGGTTGCGCCCCGGCGAGTGGCGCTATCTGAACGAACACGAGATCGAGGGGCTGCGCCAGCTCGTAAAGCTGTAGTCTTGGGGCTAACTGATATAGACACCCGCGAAGCTTTTTCCCCCGCAGATCCATCAGAAAGTCCTTTATTTTCCCGTAAATGCGGCGCTTTCTGATCACAGGAAGGTAAACAGCCGCTATTCTCGTTATGCGGCCGCGATTGTGTCAAACCGTGCCCTGAAAGGCATGTTTTGCCGTCCATGAGGGGGACTTTGAGGGGGACTTTATCCCCCCCACTTTGGGCCGCAACCTGGTTCACTCGTTCACCAACGGACGGCAGCGCCGCCACGCCCGCGGCCAGGTCCCCCAGGTCTAGATGGGTGTAGAATTGCGTGGTCAGCTTCGGGTCACTGTGCCGCATGAGCCGCTGCGCAATCTGGATGGACACGCCCGACTTTGCAAGCCAAGTGCAAAACGTATGCCGTAATGAGTGAACGTCCACGGTGCGCCCCTGCGCATCGCGCTTCGGTATTCCGGCCGCCTTCACATCGAGAGTAAACACGTGCGTTAGGGTAGTCGGCAGGTCAAATAGCGGCGGGTCCTCGCCGGGCGTTTCGAAGGACACCACATTAAACGCGCCAGGACGCCCCACAACGTGCGACGTGCGCCGGGCGATGTGCAATGCCAGTTCATCCACCAGAGCCGCAGGCAGGGGCAGCCGTGCGCCCCTGCGGGCCTTCTCGTGCTGCGCCTTCAACACGATGTGCGGCGGGTCCACATCAAGAACAATCTGAGAACAGCGCAGCGAACGCGCTTCGCCATAGCGCAGCCCGGTGGAAACCAGCAACCGATAAAGCAGCGCCCGCTGTTCACCCATGTTTGTAAGATGTTGCCGTCTGGCGGGAATCAACCCCCCCGCGGCCCGCAAGGGCCGCGTCCGCGCCGCCTCGCACAGCCGGTCCACCTCCGCCACAGTCAGCACGCGCCGGGTCCGCCGCCGGTCCACGCGCTCGTTTGCCGCCTCGACACGCTCAAAGGGGTTCGCAACGATGCGCCGCTCCGCCGCAAGCCAGTTCCCGAAGGCATTGACTGCCGCCCGGTGCGTGTTCCTTGTCCGCGCACCCATACCATCCGCAGCACGAGCCGCAAGCCACCGGGCGAACACGACACCATCCAGGTCACGAAGCCGGTTGAAGCGACACTCCCGCACGACACGCGCCAGCGTGCGGCCGCGTTCCTTAACGTGCTTTAGGCAGCAGCCGCGGTTCCGCAAGTTTTCGAGGTAGTCCGCCATATGCTGTTCAATGCCCGCCCCCGCGTGTTCCGCGATATGCGCATCATCGGCCGACAAGACCCCCGCACGCACCCTCTCGCCCCTCGCCTCGACATCCGCGAGAACGCGCAGCGCGCCTTCCCTGGTCCGGCATCCCGTAGACCGTTCCCGCACGATGCCGGCCGCGTCCCGGTAACGCATCGACCAAACCCCCAATTCCACCATCTCGCAGTCCTTGCCGTCGCGCCTGACAACGACAACTTCCGCTTCGTGCTTTCGCCCGCGAGCATCCGTCCACTGCGCGACACGCTGCCGATGCTTCGAGATGATGACAGCCCCAACGGGAACAGGCCGCCGCTTTCTGAAAATTCTGCTCATGACCGGCCCTTCTTACGCCGCACAATCCGGCACTCGATGCCGAAATACGCCGCGAGAACATCCGCTTTGTCAAGCCGCATCGATGCCTTACCCCTGGCGAAATCCATAAGCGTTTGACGAATCACTCCCGTCTCGCGCTCCACACCCAGGAATGACGGTGAATCAAGTATTTCTTGCCGCAGCAAATCCGTCATGCTGCCCTTCGTGATCCGTTTTTGCTTTGTCATGTTCCTTTTCCTACACTTTTTCATCGCCGTTGTCAAGTCCCGATTTCCGGTCATATCCAACATCGACCCGGCCGCCGGTCCGCGCTTGTAGGGCATTCCAGGCCGTGTGAATTCTACGAGCCGCCCCGTTTGGCGCGCTTTGCGGGTTCGGACCGCAAGCACGCCAGCACGCGAAGGCGGACGCAGTGGACGCCCGCCGGAGGCCCGTCATTCGGGAATGTCAACCGCCGCGAGCAGCTCCGGGTGTTCCCGCTTCAACACCTTCAACCGCTCTCGGGCGTAGAAGGCCTGCTCATCAGCGGCGACAACTGCATCAACTTCACGCCGCGTGGTTCTGCACAGTTCCTCGTTCTCCTTCAAGAACCGCTTCCACCTCGTCCGCGCCGCGGCCGCTGCTTCGCGCTTCACCTTGGGGTCCGCCGCCGCCACGAGGTGTTCCCGCACGACGGTCAGCGTTGCCAGGTCTTTTTCAACTTGCCGCCGGTCGATGCCGAGGTCCTTCATAATTTCAACAAGCGTCGGGCCGTCTTCCGGCCGGTACTCGCGGTCTATTTCGCGCTCGAGAATTTCGCGATACATCGCCCATGCTGCGGCCATGCCTTCGGCATCCGCGGCGCTCTCGCATGCCGCGTGTTCATCGACCACCGCCAGCGCACTCTTCGCCGCAGGTTCCGCAGGCACCGGCGCCGCCGCCTCGTTTTTCCTCCTCATGACTTGCCCTCCCTGTGCAGCACATTGAACGCCGCAACGAAATCAGCCCGAAGCCCCGGAAACTCATGGCAACACCGCCGGAACGCCGCGTCTTCGCTAAGCTGGTGTTCACGCCGCACAAGCGCCACGGTGGAATTCCACTCTTTGACGACCTTCGCAGCCGTCGATGTGTCCATCTCCGGCGCTTGAACGTAGCCCGCCAAAACCGCCCGCGCCTCCACGTATCGCTCTCGAAGCTCGGGGTTTTCCCGGCAGACCTTCCGCCAAGCCGCCGTTCCGTCGAGTCCGTAGTCCATCGCCGCTTCCCTCACCAGGCGGTCAAACTTCTCAATCGTCGCCCGCGCCAAGTTCGGCCCCATTACTTCAGTCTTCATGTGATGTCCTTTCGTCCTTTCGTTTCGCAACTCGCCGATCGAGCCGCATCAATCACCACGCCCGGCCGCCGCCGCTTTCGGCAGCGCCGGAAGTCGAACGCCGTTTTTTCTTGCCCACTCAAGGATCTTCTTGCACAGAAACCGCCCTGGCGCTTCAAGCGCCCCGAGATCTTTAGCCCGCCGCGTCACAGGGTTAGCGCAGTCTTCGGCATAGCGCAGCCAACGCTCAAACTCATCGCGTCCCGCTGCGCCCAAGGCATCGAAGGCGATAGCCCACCAGTGCTGATATTCCGCATCGTCCCCCGTCACCGCCTGGAGCCGCTTCAAGGTCTGCTCGCGGTAGTCTCCAGAATCACCCAAGCCGACATTTTGAAGAACCGCCGAAACGCAGTCCGGGCGGCCGCCGCGGCCGTTCACCGGTTTCTTCGGTCTTCGGCCGAGATCTTCTTCGGGTGCGGGTGCGGGAGCGGGAGCGGGTGCGGGAGTGTGTGACATCGGCGTGACAGTCACGTGACTGTCACGTGACATCGTAGCCTTTCGCTTCCGTTCCTGTTGCTTGCGCCACCTCGCCCGCACGTACTCCGGCGCGTTCTCGGCGAAGTCATGAATGATGAACCGCTCACCATCGCGGTCAAGGAAACCGCACGTGACCAGGGCGTCCGCCCAGGCGCCCTTGCCGCCGCCCCACTCCGCAGCAGCTTCCACGAAGTCGGCATTCTCGAAGACCGGGTTTCCATCCTGGTTACACGAGTCCCACATCATTTCGAGGTGCCCGCGCACGTGCGGCCGTGGCATCTTCAGCATTCCCACGAGCAGGCGAAACTTGCGGTTTTCATCAAGCCCCGGCCGTGCCATGAGGCCCCCTTTCCAAGCCCTCGAAAAGCTCCCCTTGCTTTGGCCGCGGGTCCGGATTCTCGCGTAACCACCCCCGCGCCGCCTCTGCGTCTTCGAGCCGCCACAGCGCCACCCAGGCCCCGCGCCGCGACGGCGTCAGCGCCCTGCTGAAACCGCTTAGGCTGATGATGCCGGCCTTCGCAAGCGGGCCAGGCACGCCGCCAAGCGTGCCTGGTCGAACCGGCGTGCCTTGGTCTCTGACAACTTCAACCGGCAGCGGCCGCCCTTCTTCGAGAAGTCTCTGCAAGAAGACCCGCCTTGCCGCGAGCAGTTCCTCCGCCCGCGCAACCTCGATTTCTGCGAGGGCCGCATTACGCATCGCCACGCCGCCTTGGTCGTTCATCGCCGAGCCTCAACCGCCCGCTGCTTGCCTTCGGCCGCGTCCAGAAACTCGATAATGGATTTTCGCCGCCAGCGCACCGCGCCGCCGATTTTCAGCGGCCTGGGCAAGGTTCCTGCGTCCGCGAGCCTGTAAATTGACCGCGGCGATAGGGCCAACATGACCGCAACACCCTGAACATTCAACAACTCACTGGGAAGGTCCGCATGCATTTTAGGTCTCCTTTCGGTTTCACTTGAAGCCCTTCACCCTTCCCCGCAATGAAACCGAAATGAAACCGCCAACAGACAGGCATACTGAAAACACGGCAAGAAACACATGGCAGGGATTGACAAGAACGACAGTTTCAGTGAAACCCGTGAAACTTATTTTCCCCGTGGCCGCGGGCGAAGAAATTGCGCGTCTGTCGTGACCGTCGGCCCTCTGAACTTCAACAGCAAGTCTACAACGCCCGTTGCTTCTTGAAACCGCGCATTGAACCGCGACACAGTCGCCTTCGAGATTCCCTCGGCAAGGACGGTCTTTGGTTGCACAAGCTCAGCCATGAGCCGCAGCAACGCATGCCCCGCGTTCAGGTTGAGTTTTGCCCATGCGATACGCACGTCCTTGCCGCCGTCGCCCTGCCGCCGAATCGAAAACCCGTCACCCCTGATAGTGATTTCCAGTTCCCCGGACTTCGCCCCCGCAAACGCTTGCGGCTGCCTCTTCGGTTGCGCCGTGGCCCGGACCTTGTCCTCACCGCTTGCGTTGCCCTTCGTTTCCTCTTCCCCCTCGAAAACCCCGGGATACCGCCGCTCGAAATCCGCCGCGAACCGATCCCACGGGAAGCCCTCCGTCTTTGCTCGCTTACCCCATTCTTGCGCCGCCATCGCAAACGCCCGCGGATTCGCCCCTGCGCATAACCGCCGCCCCGTGATGCCCTCGTATTGCGAAACCGCTTCCGCAACGGCGCCATCCGGCAACCCTGACATTAGGTCGAGTCGTTCTGACGCCGGAATCCACAGCCGCCGCCCGTCCGTCATCTCAATCACCTGCGGCCGCTTCGCCAGGCCCTCGACCCACCCCCGCATCGCTTGTGCAATTCGCCCGGCCGGGTCTTCGAGCCGCCCCAGGTCCTGGGCATCTCCGCCCCAGCGCCGCAGCGTGCCCCCGCGCACGCGCCCGCCGCTGATTTCAAGCTCGATGGGTGGCCCGATGTCCAGCGCCGCCGCCAGGCGCCGCGCCGCGTTGATGTCCTGCCGCGCCCCTTCCAGCGCCGCGAAAAGTTCCCCCGCCGTCAAGTAGCACGTGCGCCTTGTTCGGTTCGCCGCGTCCTTCGCCGCCTGGGCCGTCCATACCGCCGCGCCGATCCGCTCGCACCGTTCAGCCAGCTCCCCCGCCGCCTGTAACAACCGCGTCTGCTCTTCAAGTGGAATGACTGAAGGTTTGTTCATGCTGCCTTCCTTTGTTCGGGCCGGTCCGGGCCGGGGGTTGCAGGGAAGGCGCAGCACCGCCCGGCCGGACCATTCGCCCCGCCGTCGCGGGACTACCCGTATGTGAGCTATTTTACAGCCTTGTCTTTTCTCGCGGCCATGCGGTCGCACTGCGGGCACAGCGTCAGCATGTCAGTCCAAAGCGCGGGTGTCTTCGCCTCTTTGACCCACCGCCGCCCCCGCCGGACCGCGCCGCACTCCTGACACCGTGTCATGACGCGCAAGACATCATGAGCCTTTTCAGCCTGTCGCCGCCGAAGCACTTCACGCCCCATCTCGATTATGTCTTCGATGCTTTCCGGCACGTCCCGCATTGCCTCCAGTTCGGGGCCTGGTATCTCCCCCCAAGCGTCACGCATGAGCGACAACGCGGACAGCACGCCGTCCGGCCCGTGATCGTCTTCCACGTTGTCGAGTAACGCGACCAATTGCCACAGGTGCGGCCCGAGATCGCGCAGCATCGCCTCGGCCAAAGTGACGATGCGTTCATACAGCTCATCATCGAAGGCGACCGCATCCCGCGGCCCATGTTGCACAGCCCACTTCGCGAGATCACGGATATCATACCCCCCCTCCGCGGTCCGCGGGATTTCCGGGTGATCCCGAAGTGTACGTGCCGTCACCCCCAAAGACCAAGCCGCGGCCTGTTGACTCAAGTTCTTCAACATCTCAACTTCCCGAAAACTCTCGTTCGGCTTACCCATAACTTGCCTCCTTTTGAGGAACGGGGAACGGCCCTTCCGTTCTCCGAGTTTCGCGCACTATTTGGAGAAAAACTTCACCCTACAAGGGTTCCCGATGGCCCACCCCCCTGCGGGGAAGGACCCGTGCCTTTCGCGCCCGGCGCTCATCCTGCCGCCTCGCGGATAGACTGTGCGCACCGCCGAAGGAACACATCACGCCCCGCGCCCGCGGTCCGCGCCAGGGCATCCAGCCGGTCCGCGTGCCCGAGCAATTGTGCTCGCGTTCCTTCGTATGTGACCACGTCCCATGAGCCGCTCTCGATGCGGTCCACGTCGTGACAGACCAAGCCCGCGGCCGGGCAATGTTCAGCGAACACGGCAACCGTTAAACGTTGCCCTCTTGCCATTTCCCGCGCCCACCGTTGCGGCACGCTCATCACGGCGCCGCCGACTAGCAAGCAATAGATGCCGGTCGCCTCACATTGGACAAGCGAACCGCCGCGGCCCACCGGATTGATCGGGTGATTCAGCGGCGCATCGTGCGCCAGGGCGAACCCCTGCGGTATCAGCCCGTTGATTGTGTGTTTATTCATGGCACACCCCTTCCGGCAGTCTGGACGGCGCACAGTTCATCAGCCGCAACACCTCGACCGCGGGCACGCCCTGCGGATGCCGTTTCAGAAAATACCGCGTCGCGTTCTCGCGGTCCGCGCCGGGATGCGCCGCGCACAGCGCCCGCGCCGCCAGGCTTGCGCCTACGGTCGGGTCGCCGCGTGAAAACATCCGCCGATAGTGTTCCGCGTCTCTCACCTTCTCGAATTTCATGATGTTCCCTTTCCTGTTTACACCCGGCCCAGCGCCGGGCGTTGTTCGCTTTGATGTCGCCCGCCCCGCCGCCATGTCTTCCTACGTCCGCGTCGCCCTGGTCGGCGCTTTTCCGCCGGGGCCGCGCCAGCGCCGGGCCGGTCCGCCCCGTCCAGCGCCGCCTGTTTCCGACCGCCGCGTAGTTTCCGGTTCTCTTCGAAGGGTGCGCCGTCCTTGCGCACGAGCAGGGCCGGGCCGGTCGCCTGGTCGTTGAAGGGGTTCACTGGCCACCCCCTTTATTCGTGAGCAGGTCTGCAAGCCGCGCCCGCGCCTCGGGGGCCAGACCGGCGATCGCCGCCGCCAGGACCGCGAGGGTATCCGGCTTCGAGGGGGATTCAATGGGCGCGACTTTTTCCGTATCGGGGGAACAAAGGGGGGACTCTGAGGGGGACTCTGAGGGGGACTTTGAGGGGGACTTTGAGGGGGACTGTTCGGCAGGATTTATGTAAGTGCTTGTGCTATAAGGCTTTTGTTGTGGCCCAGCGCCAGCTCGTAAAGCTGTGATGAGGGGCGCGGAAACGCGCCAGGGGCGAGACAACGCTCTTTCAAGGGCCGCGGGGACATCGTTCGTTTTTCTCGCCGCACGGCGGCCCGGCCGGTTTCCATACCTCCCGGTTTCCAATGCACCGCGCTTGTCCCGTATGATCCCGGCGGAGGAGGTCTCGTCTCATGTGTCACCGCCGCATTCTTCTTGCTGCCTTGCTCTCCGCTTGCGTTTCCGTCTGCGCCGCCGAACCCGGGCCGATGCCCTGGGACTTCCAGGCGTTGTGCAAGCCTCCGG
>JAGMZX010000060.1 GCA_018005585.1 Candidatus Hydrogenedentota bacterium
TTCCGGGCCGGTGCCGTCGCCGGGCAACAGTGCTATCTTGTACTTCGCCATGGCGTAATCTCCATTGAAAATGGGGGAACGCAATCGTGGGCAGTATGAAGAGCGCACAATCCTATCACGGCGCGCGGCCCGATTTCCAAGGGTGAAATGGTCAGCCTTTGCCGTGGGGGCCGGCAAACGGACGGTTTTGCCGGGCGCGTGTTTGCGCGCGTCTCCCTTGTTCACTAGAATACCTACGGATCCTGTTCTGTCGTTGTTTTTCCAACACAACCGTGCGGGCGCGCGGCGGCGTCCGCGTTTCGCGAAAGGGTATCGAATGGGCACGACGCTCAAGGTGGGCATCATCGGTTGCGGCATGATTGCGCAACGGTTGCACGTCCCGGACATTTACACCTGCGGCATGGGCGAACTGACGGCGTTCTGCGACCTGATTCCGGCGAAGGCGCAGGCGCTTGCCGCGCAGTACGGCGCCGGCGCCAAGGTCTACACGGACTACCGCGCGCTGTTGCGCGATGACCGGGTCGAGGCCGTCGTCGTGGCGCTTCCGAACGTGCTGCACGGTCCGGTGACCATTGCGGCGGCGAAAGCGGGCAAGCATGTGCTCGTCGAAAAGCCGATGGCCACGAGTCTGGCCGAGGCGCAGCGGATGATCGACGCGGCGAAGCGCGCGGGCACGAAACTCATGGTCAACCAGAGTCAGCGGCTGTTCCCCGAGCACCGCAAGGCGCGGGAAGTCGTCGCGAGCGGCATCCTGGGCAAGATCCTGCACGTGAGCGCCATGTTCGGCCACGCCGGGCCGGAACACTGGAGCCCGGCGGGCAAGTGGTTCTTCCGGAAGAAACAGGCGCGGTTCGGCGCGATGGCGGACCTCGGCGTGCACAAGGCGGACCTGGTGCGGTTCTTGACGGGCAAGGAAGTGGCGGAGATCAGCGCGTTTCACGAGCGGCTCGAGAAGAAGAACAGCGATGTCGAGGATAATTTCGTGTCGTGCCTGAAGTTCGCGGACGGCACGCTCGGCACCTTGTCGGCGTCGTGGACCGTGAAGGGCGCCTCGGCCGAGTATACATTCCTGCATTGCGAGAATGGCACGCTGCGGGTCAGCGTCGTGCCGGGCAAGCCGGTCATCGCGAACCTGGTCAGCCCGGAATGCGAGATCGTGTTTGAGCCGCCGGCGCCGGTCGTGCGCTACCCCGGTTCGTGGGGCATCGATGCGGGCGGCGCGTTCGTGCGCGCGGTCCTCGGCCTCCAGGAACCCTATTGTACCGGCGAAGAGGGCAGGAAGGCCCTCGCCATCATCCTGGCCGCCGAAAAGGCGTCGCTCACGGGGCGGCGCGTTCGCGTGCCGCATTGAGCGGAGCCTCGCATGGAGACCACCATCCTCAACGTGGCGCTGGGCGCGCGCTCTTATCCCATCCACCTCGGCGTGAACACGCTCGAACGGTTGCCCGCGCTCCTGAGGGAGTCGGGCGCGCGTGGCGGGGTCGGGCTGGTCACGGATGCCAATGTGGGCCGGTTGTACGGCGCGCGAGTCGAAGGGCTTGTGGCGGCGGCCGGATGCCGCTGCGTGACCTGCACGCTGCCGGCGGGCGAAGAGCACAAGCGGCTGGAAGCGATTGAAAGCATCTGTGGCCGGTTCCTGGAGGGCGGGCTGGACCGGTCCGGTTGCGTGGTGGCGCTGGGCGGCGGCGTGCCGGGCGACATGGCCGGGTTTGCGGCGGCGGTGTTCATGCGCGGCATTCCTTTTGTGCAGATTCCCACGACGATCGTCGCGCAGGTCGATTCCAGCGTTGGCGGCAAGACGGGCGTGAACCATCCGCTGAGCAAGAACAGCATCGGCGCGTTTCACCAGCCGCAGGCCGTGCTCATCGATATGCAATTGCTCCGCACGCTGCCCGACCGGGAGTTGCGCGCCGGGCTGGCGGAAGTCATCAAGCACGGCATAATCGCGGATGCGGCGCTGTTCGCCTATCTGGAGGAGAACAAGGACGCCATCCTGCGCGCGGACCTTGACGCGCTGTGTTTGCCCGTGCTGCGCTCCTGCGAGATTAAGGCGGCCATTGTCGCCGAGGATGAAACGGAGCAGGGCAAGCGCGCGAATTTGAACTATGGCCATACCTTCGGCCATGCCATCGAGGCGGTCACCGGATTCACGCGGTTCCTGCACGGAGAGGCGGTGGCGCTGGGCATGTGCGCCGCGGCGCACCTGGCCCGGGGTGTTGGCATGGTGGACGACGCCTTTGTCGAGCGGCAGCGGCGGTGCGTTGCGGCGTTCGGGTTGCCCGTGGCATGGCCGGACCTGCCGGTGGAAGCGACGTTGCAGGCGATGCGTAAGGACAAGAAGGTGCGCGCGGGCGCGATGAAGTTTATCCTGCCCACTGCGTTGGGCGTTGTCGTGCAACGGACGGACATTGAGGAATCGCAGGCCCGGGCCGCCCTTCTGGCCCTGCGGCGCGTCTGACGGGAGAGTTTCATGGCCTTCGGTGGCGAAAGCGCGGAAAGTTACTACGACGAAGGGCTGACCGCCAGCATGCGGGGTGACGTGGACCAGGCGATCGTCTTTTTCAAGAAAGCCGCGCAACTGGACACGTCGTTCCTGGCCGCATTTCACCAGCTTGCCCGTTGCTACGCGCGCATCGGCAAGGCCGAGCACGCCGTCGAACTGCTGCGCCGCGTGCTGGCGCTGAACCCGAAACTGGCGCCGCCCCGAGTAGACCTGGGATTTGCCCTGCTGGAACTTGGCCATGCCGCCGAAGCGCGGATGCATTTTCAGGAGGTGCTGGCGATTAAGGAGAACGAGCCGAGGGCGCATCTCGGCCTGGCTCATTGCAGCTATGACGAATGCCAATGGGATGCGGCCGCGGAACTCGCCCGCGCTGCCGTCAACCTCGGCGGCGCCAGCTTTGCCGCGCTGTTCCTGCTCGGCCGCGCCGCCCGGCTTGCCGGATTCCTGGATGAGTCGGCGGAAGCTTTGATACGCGCCGACGCGCTGCTCGAAAAATCGTTGGAATCGAACCCGGAAGCGCCGGAGAGCTATTACCTGCGCGGGGAGGTGTGTTTCGTCAAGGAGGACTACGGCAAGGCGCTCGAATTCTATCGCGCGGCGGAAGACCGGATGGAACCGTCGCGCCGGTATACCGCCTATGGCGAGAACTTCACGCGCGTGGACGCGCTGACGAAGCGCGGACTCTGTCTCCAGCATCTGGGCCGCATCGAGAACGCGCGCGAAGTCGGGCAACAGATTCTGAGCTTCGATCCCAATCACCGTCTGGGCGCCGCGCTCGCCGCGCTGGAAAAGGGAGGCGGTGGACCATGAGCGATTTCAACGTTCAGCTGGTGCGCGAATGCTTTGAATTGCATCTATTCCAAGTGCTGCCCTACTGGCAGCATGATCCCCCCGCAAGCGGCGCATGGCCGGCCCGGCCCAGCGACTCGCCGCTTCTCCTGTTTGTCGAGAATACGCGGCCCGACGCTTTGCGGCGTGTCAATTTCCTGATCGAGCCGGGCGATGTCCCGGGGCTGCAGCGCGCCGTGGTCGAGGTGCGGGCATGGCACGCGGACCGGTTCTATCCCTCGTTGGTCGAAACGAACCCCGTTCTCGGGCATGTGGCCGGCGAGGAAACGCGCCTGCTGGCCGAGCGGGCGTTCGGCGGCCGGGATTTCGCCACGGTCCTGGTCATTTCCGAATTGCCGGCCTCGCCGGAGCCGCGGGAGCGGGCCTTGCGCCTCCTCCGCGGCCTGGCAATCGATCACGTAGTGGAATTCCCAGTCATTCTTGAGGAGCTGCTGAACAAGGTCAGTGCCTACGGCCAGTATTCGCCATCGGCGACACTGCAAACACTGCGCCTGCTGAAGCGCTACAACCTGATCCGCCGCCTGCAACTCGAGTTTGCTTTTCCGACCGAACCACCGCCGCCCCAGACCCCGCTCGAGCTGCATACGGACACGCTGGACAGCACAGACGCCGCGCGGGACTGACGCCGGGGCGTCAAAGGTCCTGAATACCGCGCACGAGGCGCTTCTCTTCCTCGCGTTCCATGTCCAGAATGGCGTCGATTGCCGCGCGCAATTCGCCCGGCAAGTCCAGGCCGGCGAGGCGTTCGTAAAACGCGATCAATTCCTCGTCGAACTGGAGCGCAAGCCGCAAGACCTCGTCCACCGTCATGTCCGCGCTGATGCGTTTCTCGCGCAGTCCGCTGGGAAACCGGAATTCCGGCGGGTTCCGGAGCCACGCCTGCGTGACGGGCTTGGGCGCGCCCAACTCGTATTCGTGGAAGCACAGTTGGAGGCAGTGCTCGTGGTGCGCCATGTAGTCGAGCGTCTGTTTCACGTCCTCGCGTTGCGCCTGCTGACCCAACTGCTCGTAGTAGTCGGCCAGGTCCTGGTGAAACTGCTCGGTGAAACGCAGCAGGTCGATCATCTGATGAGCGGCCATGGCAGATCCTCCTCTTCAGATCCGTTTCCATGATACGCCATCCCCGGGTACTGTCAAGCCCTAATTTTCTTGGCATGAAACCTGCTCCAGCAGCGTGCCGGTCTAAAGGCCACAGCAACCGGCCGGATGTTCATAGTGCAAGTGACGCGAGACATGCTGGCGTTCGCGCTGGGCAAGCGCTGGGCGTCATGGGGGGTGCTTGTTTTTCTCACGGGGTGGACTGTTTTTCAGGTGCATGCCTTCCGCGCCCCGGACCCGCTCGGCGACACCGCGCCGCCGGACCAATTCTCGGCCGCCCGGGCGATGCGTCACGTCGAAGAGATCGCGCGCGAGCCGCATCCCATTGGCACGCCGGAGAATGCGCGCGTGCGCGCCTACCTCGAGCAAGAGCTGGCCGGGCTTGCCGCTAAGGCGCCGGAGCTGGGCGTCGAGTTGGAAACGGACCGCGCCTATGTCGAGCGCGATGTGCGGCGGCCGCCGTACCTTGTCTGCCTGGTCGAGAACGTGCTCGCGCGGATTCCCGGCACGGCGCCGGGCAAGGCCGTGCTTCTCATGGCGCACTATGATTCGACGCCCTATGGTCCCGGGGCCGCGGACGACGCCTCGGGCGTGGCCGCAATGCTCGAGACCGCGCGGGCGCTTGTCGCGGACGCGCAGGCCGGCCGCCGCCTCGAAAACGACGTCATACTCCTATTCACGGACGGCGAGGAGGCGGGCGTGCTCGGGGCGCAGGCATTCCGGAAGCACCGCTGGTACAACGACGTGGGGCTTGTGCTCAATTTCGAGGCGCGCGGCTATTACGGGCCGTCCTTCATGTTCGAGACAAGCCCGAGGAACGGGTGGCTGATCCGGGGATTCGCCAAGGCGGCGCCGTACCCGGTCGCATCGTCGTTCATGTATGACATCGCGGGGCGCATGCCGACGAGCACCGACTACCGTATCCTGAAACAGGACGGCGTGCCCGGATTGAACTTCGCGTTCATCGGCGGCATCAAGTACTACCACACGGAGAACGACGATGCAGAGCATATAGACCGCGGCTCGGTACAACACCACGGCAGTTACGCGCTCGCCTTGACGCGGTATTTCGGGCGGGAAGACCTGACCCGCATCGCCAGCGAAGACTACACCTATTTCAACGTCCTTGGATTTCATCTGGCGCTGTATCCCTCAAGTTGGACATGGCCCCTGTGCGCCGGGGTGACCGCGCTTTTTCTTATGGTGGCCGGTTGGGGCCTGTGCCGCGGCGTGTTCACGTGGCGCGGCGCGGCGTGGGGCGTGCTCGCGCTGCCCTTGTGTCTCGTTCTGACCATGCTGCCCGTTGCGGCCATGGTCGCGGCGGGCTGGGCGTTCCAGCGGGAATACATCGTCTACAACAGCGGCTGGTACCTGGGCGCGGCGCTGGCGTTTACTCTAGGCCTGTTCAGCGTGCTTTACGCCGGGTTGCGCAGGCGGGTTCTCACGCAGGACCTGCATCTGGGCGCGCTTTTCTGGTGGTGCGCGCTGGCGGTGCTGCTTGCAGCGCTGCTTCCCGGCGGCGCGTATCTGGCCACATGGCCGGCCGCGGCGTCTCTGCTGATGCTGGGCGGCGGCGCGCTGCTCGCCCGGCGGGGCCGGCCCGGCGCGGCGGTCCTGTGGATGGCGACCTGCGCGCTGCCCATTATCAGCATGCTTGTCCCCACGATTGTTGGTTTCCACTACGCGGTAACCGTGATACCCGCGCCATTCTGGATGGCGTTCGTGGTGCTGACCGCGGCGTTGCTGTCGCCGCTGGTCGCGTTGGCGGGGGCCGTTGGCGCGCGCCTGCTGCATCGTGCGGTGTTCGGCGCGGCGGCCCTTCTGTTTCTATGGGCGCTGCTGAGCCTGCGGTTCACGCCCGACCATCCGAAAATGAACAGTCTCTGTTACGGACTGAATTTCGACCGGCACCAAGCCGTCTGGATGAGCAGCGACGACGATCTCGACGAGTGGACCAGCCAGTTCTTCCCCAGCGGCTTGCCGCGGGCGTCCGTGCGTGATTTCCGGCCCGACATCGCGGAGAGCTACCTGCGCGCGCCCGCGCCGCTTGCGATGGTCCCCGAGCCGGAAATCCGGCTGGTTGAGGAGCGGATGGACGGGGGGATGCGCCGGTTGCGCCTGCACATTCGCTCCGGGCGCGCGGCGCCGCGTATCCGCATCGAGGCGGGCCCGCAGACGGAGGTCTGCGCTGCCTGGCTCAACGGCATTCAACTGGGGCCGGATGGCTACGACCCGCAGGCGCGCCCGGGCCAGCCCTGGTGGGTGCAGTATGAAGGCCGGTCTGAGGCGGGCCTTGACCTGGAAGTCCGCGTGAGCCGGCGCAGCCCGGTCGAATTCACCCTGTTCGAGGAAAGCTTCGGCGTGCCGGCTATCCCCCAAGTTTCCTACACGCCGCGCCCCGCGCACATGGTCACCGAACCGAACACCATCGAATGGTGGCGCCGTTTCCGGAGCAACGTGACCTACACCGTCAAGACCTGGCGCATGGAAGAAACGCCGCCCGCGTAAGGCAGGCGGCGCCGGCGACGAAAGACTCCCCCGCGCTAGGGCACGCGTTTCGGGCGCAGGCAATCGATGCCGGCCATGTAGCCCGTCGAGTGCTCGTTCAGGCCCACGACGCGCACTTCGAGCACGTTCTCGCCCGCGTCCAGCGCGGCGCCGGCTTCCACTTTCGCGCGCACGACACCGTCCGCGGTGTAGCCGTCCCAGCCGCCGACCTGGGAGCCGTTCAGCCAGATTTCCACCTGCCCGTAGTCGGGCGCCTTCGTGTACCAGAGTTCGCAGCGGTACGCGCCGGCAAGCGGTTGCGGCATGTCAAAACGCAACGTGTACACGGTCGGCCCTTCGGGCCGGAACCACAACTGCCGGGCGTCGCTCCACTTGCCGTAGCTGTCCATGCCCTGCACTTCGAGCGGCCCGCCGGTGAACTCGCTTGCCAGCGATTCCATTTCCAGTGCGGCGGGCTCGACGAAGACCTGGGAACCTTCGGGCATGCGCGCTTCCGCGGGCGGCAGCGCCGGGAACGGCGCGTGGGGCTCTTCCTGGTACCAATAAGCGACGGAACTGAAATCGTCGCCGCGGTCATTGGCGTGGCCGTGTTCGATGGTGACGCGGATCGATTTCGTGAACGGCACGGGGTCCTCGATGTGGTAGCGATAGACGTTCCAGAATTCGTTGCGCTTGTGTTCGCCGCGCAACGGACAGCCGAAATAGGCGTTGCTGAAGGCGTCGCCGTAGCACCACGCGCCGCAGTAGTAGTCCTCGGAACCCGTCCCGTGCAGAGACGGCTTCTCTTCGCCGTCCACGTAGATCATGTCATCGCCTTCGCCCCACCAGCCGTCCGCGCGGTTGTGAATGGACTGATTGCAGCCTGCGTAGTGGCCCCGGCCCGCCGCTTCAAGCAACGTGTAATTCCGTCCCGGCGCGCAGGGATACGCTTGGCGGTACTGCGCGTGGAAGCGCAGCATATGTTCGGGCGGCGTTTCGTACACCTGGTAGTCCACGTAGTAGTAGAACGCATCGACCTGCACCGGGCCGTCGTTTGTGACGGTAACGCGCGCGCCTTTCGAGAAAGGCATGCGCCAGAAACAGTTCAAGGCATTGTTTGTGCCGATTTGAATGGGCAGGCTCGCATACTGGTAATACTGGGCCCAGCCCAGGCCGAAGAAATCGCCGATGGGCGCCTCGACCGAGGGTGTTTCCTCGCCGTCCCAGTACATGCGCAGCACGAGGTTGCGCAGGTGATACCGGTCGCTGGACGCGATCGTCACCCAGATGTGCGTGATAGCGCCCGCGCCCTCGACGGTCGCCATGTCTCTCGTTTCGCCCGGCCCGATCGGCCAGTCCTGGCGCCCGTCGCTGTTGCCGCCGCTTGGGTCGAAACTCGACTGGCGCGCCGCGCGGAAGGCCTTTGCGTTCGGCAGGTCGCCGAGCGGGCCGTCCGCTGGTCCGGCCCATGCCGCGCACGCCGCCACACTAATCAGGATGCTCCATGCCACCGGTTTCATCGCTGGTCCTCCCATATGTTCGGGGCCGCCGCGTTCCCGCGGGATTGTCCCCAACTATGGCATAGAGGCCCGGCCAATGTTAAGGTGCATCGGACCGCGCTTGAAGAGCAGCCGCCGACACCGGATTTTCAACGGGCCGAATGCGCATGATATGATATGGAAACAGAAGCCGCCGGCGGATTTGAACCCTCCGCGGCAAGGAAACTGCGCATGAAACATTTGCAGGCAATCAGCAAAACGCTTCCCCCGCGGGCCGTGTACTCGGACCCCAAGGTCACTCCGAAGGTGCAACGGTATCTTAATTTCCGCGAGGAAATGTACGACACCTCGCCCTATTACCAAGTCAAGTACCCCTGAGCGCCGATCGGCCGGCTCAGAGACTACGCGCAGGTCAGCCCGCCGGAATGCGGCGGTGCGGGCGGGGTGTTAGAGGAAAGTCACAGGAAGGGCGCGGTCCGGGGTTTGTATCCCCTTGCCGCGCCCGTCGAATTTCAAGTCATGCGATTCCTCCAGGCGATCAAGACACAGGTGCTCGTGCTCGATGGGGCAACGGGCACGATGATACAGGACCTTGGCCTCGGCGACGAGGACTTCGGTGGTCCGGATTTCCGCATGTGCTCGGACCTGCTCTGTTTTTCGCGGCCCGGCGGCATGCGGGATATCCATCTCGCGTACCTGCGCGCGGGCGCGAACGCGATCGAGACCAACACCTTCGGCGCGTCGCCGCTCCGCCTCGGCGAATACGATTTCTCGAAACTGGACCTGGCGCATTTCGAGCATGTTCCCTACGACATCGACCTGCGCCGGTTGACCCATGAGGAATTCGCCTATTACCTGAGCCGGCGCGGCGCTGAGATTGCCGTCGAAGCGGTCGAGCAATACGCGCGCGAGCCCGCTTACGATGGGCGGCCTTTGTTTGTCGTCGGCTCCATCGGTCCGTCAAACCGGGTCGTCTCAAATACAAAGGCGACGCTCGCCCGCGCCACATTTGACGAGATTGCGGACAATTTCTACCGGCAGGTTCTGGGCCTGGTCGACGGCGGCGCGCAGGTGCTCCTGTTCGAGACGCAGCAGGACGTGCTGGAGACGAAGGCGGCGGTCTGGGGCGGCGTGCGCGCCATGACCGAGCGCGGCGCGCGCTTGCCGATTCTTTGCCAGGTGACCGTCGACCAGTTTGGCAAGATGCAGATTTTCAACACGGATATCCACGCCGCGCTCGTGACCCTGCAGGACATCGGAATCGACGCGTTTGGCATCAATTGCTCGATCGGGCCGGACCTGATGGAAAAGACGGTCGAAAAGATTGCGCGCTACAGCCCGCTGCCCATTTCGGTCGTGCCGAACGCCGGCCTGCCCGTGTCCGAGAACGGGCGCACCGTGTTCCGGTTCCCGCCCGAGGAATTCGCGCGGATTCAACGGCGCTTCGTCGAAGAATACGGCGTCACTATCGTCGGCGGCTGCTGCGGCACCACGCCCGAGCATATTCGCGTGCTGGCGCGCGAAGTCGGCGGCCTGACGCCCAGACCGCGCAGTGTCGAGCCCGGGTTGTTCGTTTCCGGGCCGCAGGAAGCGGTGCCGCTGGACAGTTCGAAGGCGCTTATCCGCTTCGGCGAGCGCCTGAACGTGCGCGGTTCGAAGAAGGTGCGGGACGCCGTCGAGAGCGGCGCCGGCATCGACCACGACGCCCTCGAAGAGGTCATTCGCGAGCAGGTGAACGAACTGGGCTGCGAAGTGATCGACGTGTGCATGGACTCGAACGTTGTGGAAACCGCGTCGGCCCTGAAGGAGGTGGTGCACGTCCAGACCACGGATTTCAAGGCGGCCATGTGCCTCGATTCGTTCGAAGTGCGCGCGCTCGCCGATGCGATCAAGGTCTATCCCGGCCGGCCTGTCGTGAACTCGATCTCCATGGAGGAATACGAACCAGGCGTGCCGAAGGTGGACGCCGTCATCGAGGCGACGCGTTTCCACGCGCCGCTGTATGTCGGATTGTGCACCGGCCCGGGGGGGCCCGGCGCAACCGCGGACGAAAAGGTCGCGCTTGCGCGGCAGATTATCGCACGCGCGCGCGACAAGCATGGCGTCGCGCCCGGCAGGCTCTTGATCGACGTGAACGTGTTTCCCATCGGTTCCGAATCCGAGGAGGGAATGAATTTCGCCGCCGAATCGCTCGAGGCGATCCGGCGCGTGAAGGAACTTTGCCCGGAAACACACGCGATCGTGGGGGTCGGCAACCTCACGAACGGCCTGCAGAAGAAACCCTACATGCGGACCGTGCTCACGTCTGTGTTCCTCGACGAGGCGCGCAAGCGGGGGCTTGACGCGGCGATTATCAATCCGAATCACTACGTGTTCGTGCGCGACCTCGACCCGAGCGATTACGAACTGGGCCTGCGCGTCGTGCTGGAACGCGACATGGACGCATTCGCGGAGCTCGAGACCATTGCGGAGGCAAAGAAGGGCGTCGCCGTTCAGAAGCGCGTCAGCTATGACGACCTGCCGGCAGAAAAAGCCATAACGGAGAAGGTCAAGGATGGGTTCAAGCAGCGTGAAAAGGGCGCGTTCGAGTTCAAGGGACGCACCTATGAGTACCACGATCGCATCGTCCTGCAAGTGGCGGAAGCGATCGCGCGCCACGCGCCGCTGGATTTCATCAATGAGTATTTGATGGGCGCGATGCAGGAACTGGGCGACGGTTTCGGCAGGGGCGAGGTCTCGCTGCCGCACCTGCTCAAGTCGGCGGACGTCATGCGCGCGTGCATGGGCTTTCTCGAAGCATACATGCGCCATGAATCCGGCATCGACGTGCACAGCAAGATCGAATACAAAGGCACGGTCGTTGTCGGAACCGTCTACCAGGACGTACACTCGATCGGGAAGGACCTCGCGCGCACGCTCCTCGAAAACTACGGCTACCGTGTGATCGATCTCGGTACGATGACGCCGCTCCAACGGTACCTTGATGCCGCAAAGGAGCACCATGCCGACGCGATCGGCATGTCCGCTCTGCTGGTGCAGACTTCGAACCACATGATCACCGTCTCCAAGATGATGCTCGAACAAGGGCTTGGCCACCTGCACGTACTGGTCGGCGGCGCGCCCGTGAGCGACCGGCACGCGGCGTTTGTCGCCATGGCGGGCCAGGATGACCCGGCGCAGATGCGCGGGAACGTGTTCTATTGCCGCACCGCCATGGACGGCGTGAACGTGATGAACCGGCTGTGCTCCCGCGAAGCACTGGACCCGTATCTCGAAGCAAACAAGGCAAAGCTGGTCCGGCGGCTTGAGCACGCCCAGCAGCGCGCGGCCCGGGAAGAAGCGCTTCTCCAGACGCTGCCGCGCCGCGTGGTCAGTTTTAATGGGCGCCAGTTGCCCCCGGAACCGCGGTTCCGGCTGCGGCGCGTCGATTTCAGCCTGCGCGAATTCGCGGCGCATATCGACCGGAAAACGCTGTACTCGCTCAATTGGCGTTTTGGCGGCGCAAGCTCGCGGGAGCGCAAAGGGCATTCATTGGAGCAGTTGAACGCGCTTTTCGACGAGTGGACCGAGAAGGCGGCACGCAACGACTGGGTGCGCGCGCAGGGCGTGTTCGGCATCTACCCATGCCAGTCCGAAGGCGACACGCTGATTCTCTTCGACCCGGACCAGCCGGGCCGTGAAGTGGCGCGCTTGGATTTTACCACGGTCATCGGCGCGGGCAACGAAGACCTGGTCAGCGGCGCGCAGTACTTCGATTCGCGCCAAAGCGGCGTGGTCGGCGCGTGCGGCGTGCAACTCAGCAGCAGTGGCCCGAACACCGGCGCCGTGCTGGACGAATTCCGCGCCACCGGCGATTCGGAATCCCTGCTGTATCTGCAGGGGTTGTCGGACCGGACCGCGGAGGACATGGCCGATTACCTGCACCAGCTTCAACGGGAACTGCTCGGCGTGCCGGAGCACTGCGGCACACGCTGGTCACCTGGTTATCCCGGCATGACAAACATTACGAACAATCGAGTGATCCACGAACTGCTCGACGGCGCCGCGCAGATCGGCGTGCGCCTGACCGACGCTTGTGAATTTCAGCCGACGGGTACGACCGGCGCTATCGTTTCTTTTCATCCGGATGCACGGTACAATTAAGAGAAGAAGCGTTGATTGGGCGGAGCAACGGCTCTACAGGCTCAAAAGAGACTGGCCGCTGCCGCCCCGTGCCTCCCGTTATCGCCTCGAAGAGAATGGGGACAGAATAACGGGATGAACGGGGTGACCATTGCAGGGCCCCGTGCTACTCTCCTTCGCCTTCGCCGCCGGGGACGGCGATGGACACGTCGTCGACGAAGACTCCGATGACCGCGCCTGCCGTTGCGCCATTGATATAGGTAAAGACCAGCGTTCCCGCGCTGCCGTCGGCCAGGGCGGATACGTCTATGGAGACCGGCTGATAGGTTGCATATTCCGCGGCGTCGGCTTCCGAGATCTCGAAAAGCATGTTGCGCCCGAAAAAGACGCGGAAATCAAACGGCGCCTCGGCGCGTGGCGCCGCCAGCTGGAATTGCAGCGTGGCCTGGCCCGTGCGCGGCATGACGATGTCCTGGCTGAGTGATGCGGCCTCCTCGGCGCCGTCCGGGGCGCTGCCGAAATAGGCCCAGTGCTGGCCCGCATAAGCGCCGATGCCGCCGAGCTGTCCGCAATGAGGCGCGTCGCAGATGAGCAGGTCGGCATAGGCGAGCGAGAGCTGCGTCCACGCGCCGGAGCCTTCCTCGAAGCCGCCGTCTCGGACGACCTCGGCGGGCGCTTCGCCCTCGCCTTCTCCTTCGCCGCCGCCTTCAGGAACAAAAACGGCCGTTATGCTCGTGTCCGCATAAATGCGCAAATACGCCGGGTTGACGCTGTTGTTGATGCCCACGCCGACCCAGTTGCGGAAGGTCCACCCCGGCGCCGGCACGGCTTCAAGGGTAATCACCGTGCCCGCCAGGTAGCCTGCGCTGGTCGGCGTGGCTGTGATCTGGCCCGCGCCCGCCGGCGAAGCGACCAGGGTAAGGGAATGAATCGCATTCGGGGGACACCCCGCGAGGCCCAACGCGGCAATAACCAGCGTGGCCGCCCATAAAGCTCTCTTCCAGCACATCCGCGTATCCTCCTTCAGACGCCTCGCGCCGCTGCGGCGCGTTTCGTGGCGTTGTTCTGGTCCGCAGGAGCGGTCAAGACAACCGGCGCACGGCATCGTGGCGACGCGCCGCCGTCAGTTGCCGCTGAGAAACTCGCCGAAGTTTCGCAATACCTCGATGATGAGATCGAGCAGATCAAATAGTTCAAAGAGGAAATCGATCATGTCATCGAGCGATGTTCCCTTGGCCTGTGTATCGGACATCATCACTTACTCCCTCGCCATGATGACCGCGCCTGCGGCGCGGCACCGTGCTATTCGGTTACGGTATCATTCTCCGGGGTTGCTTCCAGTTCCATCAGGTTGATGCCTGCCGCGGCGCGCAGCGCGGCCCAGGAGCGTTGCAGCGCGACGCGCGCCTGCGCGAGCTGGCCTTGGGCCTGTATCAGGTCGCGCTGGGCCTGGTTCAGGCGCACCAGCATGGCTTTGCCCGCCCGATATTCCTTCTCGACGAGGCCGCGGTTCTTTTCGACGAACTCCGCGGCGCCCCGCTGCAGAATCAGCGCCTGCTGCGAGGCTTCCAGATCGACCAATGCCTGGCGCACTTCGCCTATGACCTTCAATTCCGTCTCCGACATGCGGTATTCGGCCTCGCGGCGCGCATGTTTCGCCTCGAGCACGCGTGAGATGCGGCGGCCGCCCGAGAAGAGGTTCAAGCTTACGTTTACGCCCACGGTAGACGTGATTTCGTCGCTGTCAACCGAAGTGTTGGTATAGCTCTGGGCGCGCGCCCCGGCGATGGCGGCCACTTGCGGCGCGAAATCGGAGTAGCGTTCGCGCACGGCAGCCTCCGCCCGTTTCAGGCCGAACGCGCGTTGTTCGAGGTCGGGCCGCTGCGTCAGCGCCACGTCGATCATTTCGTCCGCGTCGGGCGCGGCCATGGATTCCGGCGTCTCGACAGCCAGTTCGGCCACGTCCATGTTCTCGGGCAACATGCCCTCCGGTATGCCCATGAGCAGCGCCAGCGCGATGCGCGCGGTCTCATGGTCTCGCTGTGCGCGGAGCAGGCTGCCGCGCGCCGCACGCAGCAGAACCTCGAAATTCAGCACATCGCTCGTGGCTGCGCGGCCCGCTTCACGGCGCACGGCGGCTTCCTTGAGCAGGCGCTCGTTGAATGCGATGTCGGACCGGGCGATGATGACCTGCTCGCGGGCCAGCTGGACACCGTAATAGGCCTGGGCTACGGCGTCGAGCAGCAGCCTGCGCCCTTCCCGTTCGGCGGCTTGTGCTTCCTTGTAGCCGAAGCGGGCCATGGCGTTCGTGAACTTCCGCGAGAAGCCGTCAAACACGAGATAGCCCGCGGTGACGCCGAGTGTTGCGTTATCGAGCGGGTCTTCCAGCGTGTCGCGCGCCTCCTCGATCAAGTCCTCCGTAGTGCGCGCCCACGTGCGGAGGGCGTGGCGCTGGCTGGCGGTGGGCAGGCGCGTCGCGGCGGTGCGTGTCAGCGCCTTCTTCAATTGTTGAATGAAGTCATCCCCTTGATCCAGGTATTCGTTGAGCGATTCGGTGATGTAATCCGGCAGCCACGTGTATGTGAGCGTGTAGCTGAGGTCGATTTGGGGCAGGTAAAGCGAACGGGCCTGCCACACGAGTTGCCGGGTCTGTTCGACCCGCTCGGCGGCTGCCTGCAGCGAGGGGTTGTCCGCCAGCGCGCGCCGTTGCGCCGTTGGCAGGTCCAGCACCGTGTGCACGGCTTGCGCAACGGGGGCCGCATCCGCGGCGACCTCCGCGGGCGCCGCCGCGGCTTCTGCGGCTTCTTCAATAACGGCGGCGGCCGGCGGGGCGTTTTCGGTGAGTTCCCCCGCGGGCGCCGTGGCCATCAGGACCGCGGCCGCCGCAAGGCCCGCAAGCAAGCGATAGCTCTTTGTCTGAGAATTCCACATATCCAGTCAGATCTATACGGTGTTTCCGTCCGGCGCGTCCGCTGTCGGGGGGACGGGTTGTTCTTCGGCATTGCGCCATCGCGCGGGTTCGACATCTTCGGCCGCGGGCATTACGCCCCGCGCGGCCCACGCGGCAACCCGGCGCAGGTCATTCAATATGCTCAGAATGGAAGGCAGCAGCAGCAGCGTCAGCAGCGTCGAGAATGCCACGCCCGCAGCCAGCGCGATAGCCATGGGTATGACAATCTGCGCCTGATAGTCCCGCTCCATGATGATTGGGAACAGTCCCCCGACCGTGGTAATGGTCGTGAGGAAAATGGCGCGGAACCGCCGGGTGCCCGCGCGCCGCAGCGCGTCGGCGAATGACTCGCCCTGGGCCAGTTTCGTGTTCAGACAGTCGACGAGCACGATGGCGTCGTTTACGACGACGCCGGCCAGCGCGACCAGGCCGAACACGCTCATGATCGAGAGGTCGAAGCCGAGAGCGAGGTGGCCGAATACGGCGCCAATAATGCCGAAAGGCACCGTAAACATGATGACAAAGGGCTGCAGGTAGGACCGTAGAATGGTCGCGATGACGACGAACACGGCCACGACAGCGAGCGGAAATCCGTAGAGCAGGCTGTCCAGCGATTCGCGCAGGTCCTGTTGCTCGCCCTGGAATGACATCGTGAGGTCGCGGTACTTGCCCTGCATTTGCGGCAGAAATTCGCGGCTCAACTCGGCCACGAGTTCCGTGGCGTTGGCTCGCGCGTTGTCGATTTCCGTCGTTACCTTGATGCGCCGCTGTCCGTCCGTGCGGTTGATTGCCGCGTAGCCCGACGTGAACTCAATGTCCGCGACCGAGAATAACGGCACCTCGTATACGCGGCCCAGGGATTGCGCGCCAGGCTGCATCATGGACGGGCCGCCTGCGCCGGCCCCGCCCGCGCCCAGGAGCGCCGCAAGCGAACTTGCGCCGCCCGCGCCCATCGCCGGCGGCAGCGACGCGCCCGGCGCGCCGGAAGTGCGGATACGCAGCTTCTCAAGTTCCGAGAAGCGGCGCCGCTCATCAACGGGATAACGCACGCGTACGCGCACATCGTCGCGTCCCCGCTGCACGCGGACCGCTTCCTGGCCGAAATAGCCCGTGTAAATCTGGCGTGCGAGGTCAGCGACCGTAATACCGAGCGCGCGCGCCTCCGGCTTGAGCCGCAGCCGGATTTCGTCTTTGCCGGCCCGGAAATCGTCCTGAATCTGATAGACCCCATCGTATGTGGCCAGTTTGGCTTTCAGCTCGTCCGCCGCCGCGGCGAGGCGGTCGATGTTGTCGCCCTGAATCCAGATTTCGATGGGACGGCCCGGCGGCCGCAGTTCGTCGCCGCGAAACGTGAGCGCCAGCACGCCGGGCAAGGGCCCGATCTGACGCTCCCATGCCGCCATGAGTTCCTGTGTGTGTATGCCGCGCAGCGCGGAATCGAGCAGTTCGACACGCACCGTGCCGAGGTGCGAGCCCTTGTCCGAACCGCCCACGTCGTTGATGCGCGCGCCCGCGAGCGAGAACATGTTGGAGATAAGAGGCTCGCCGGAGGCGGTGGCGCGCTGCCCGGCCACCTCGCGTATGGCCTGCTCCATCCGCTCGACCGCCGCCGCCGTGGTTTCAACCGGCGTGCCGTTCGGGAACTCGACGGAAGCGCTGAGCGCATTCCCGTCGATCTCGGGGAACATGACGAACTTGACCACGCCGGTATCCACCAGTCCCCAGGAAATGAGCAGGACCATGACCGCGACGCTGAGGCTCACGTAGCGATAGTGGATCGCCAGGGTGACAACCGGCTGATAGACGCGCTCCGCAAACCATTCGAGGCTTTCGTTCGTAATGCGATGGAACCGCAGACCGAGGCGGATCAGGAAATGCCGGCCTTCGGGTTTGAGGTTCGGGTTGGGCAGCTTGCTCATGTGCGCGGGGAACAGGAGCATGCACTCCAGCAGCGAGACGGTAAACGCGGCAATGACTACCAATGGCAGCGGCTTGACAATCTGGCCCATGAACCCGCTGACGAAGGCGAGCGGGACAAACGCCACCATGTTCGTTACAACCGCCGCGAAGATGGGGCTGCCCACCTCCATCACGCCGTCCACGGCCGCTCTCAGGGACGACGCGCCGCGCTTGCGCGCGTAGTAGATCGCCTCGCCGACAACGGTCGCGTCGTCCACGATGATACCGAGCACGGCTACCATGCCGAAGAGCGTGATCATGTTGATGGTCGCGTCGGCGTACCACATGACCATGAATGCGCCCATGATGCTGACGGGCATGCCGAGACTGACCCAGAAACTGAGGCGGATGTCGAGGAACAGCCAGAGCAGAATGAACACGAGAGTCAGGCCCTGCAGCCCGTTTCGGACCAGCAGGCTGATGCGCGCCTCGAGCACCGTCGACATGCGGCCCCATATCTGGAGGTGTATGCCGGCGGGCAGGTCGGCGCGCTTGCGCTCGACGTATTCGTGCACCGCGCGGTCGATCGCGAGCGTGTCCTCGTCTTCCGTCTTGCGGATCGACACCGTGACGGCCGGCAGGCCGTTAAACCGCGAAAGGACCTGGTCCTCGACAAAACCGTCGCGGATGGTGGCGATGCGGTCCAGCGTGATGTTGTCGCCGTTAGGCCGGGCCAGCACGATGATACTGGCGAATTCCGCCCCCGTGTAGTTCCGGCCCATGGTGCGCAGGCGGATTTCCTCGCCCCGGGTCCGCATGAGCCCGCCCGGCAGGTTCAGGCTGTTCGCGCGGACGGCCTGGGCCACCTGATCGAATGTGATGCCGTACTGACGCAACCGCTCTTCCGAGACTTCGATGCTGATTTCGTAGTCGCGCGTGCCAATGACCTCGACCTGCGACAGTGCGGGAATCGTCCGCAGGTCCCGCTTGACCTCCTCCGCGTATTCCTTCAGGTCCCGCTCCGTGGCGTTCTCGCCCGTCAATGCCAGAAACAGGACCTGGACGCGCAGCGTATATTCCTCGACAACGGGGCGTTCCGCGTCGGGCGGAAGGGTCGTTATGGCGTCGACCGCGTTGCGCACGCGGTCTTTGACGATGCTGAGGTCCTGGCCTTCCTCCACTTCGATGATGGCAAACCCGTAATTCTCGTTCGAGACGGTGTTGTAGCGTTCAATGCCGACCAGGCCGTCGACCGCGTCCTCGATCTTGCGGCAGATGCCCTCCTCAACCTCTTCCGGGTCCGCCCCCGGCCATACGACCGTGACGTGGATCACGTCCAGGTGCATATCGGGGAAGGTTTCGCGCGGCAGGTTGATCAGGGCCAGGTAACCGCCGAAAAAGACGAACGCCAACACGATGTTCGAGAACACCCTGTTGCGCGCGAAGGCGGTGATAAGGCTCCTCATGAGGCGCGTTCCGTCTTGCCCGTGGACGCTTCAGGCGCCGGCGCCGCGATGTCGACGCGCATGCCCGGCAAGGGGTTGAGCAGGCGCGTCACGATTACGAGGTCCCCCGGCTGCAGCCCTTCCGAGACAAATGCCTCTTCGCCTTGACTGCGCAGCACCATCACCGCGCGCCGCTGCAGCAGGTCTCCTTCCGCGACATAGACCTCGCCCTCGAACGAGACCGCCCAGCGCGGCAGGCGATACACCTGCCGCATCGTCTTGCCGGGGATGGTCACCTGGCAGAACATGCCCTCAACCAGGGGGAGCCCATCGCCCTCGGCGGGATGCGTGGCGGAATCGATGCGCACCGCGACCGTCAGCGTGCGGGTCATAGGGTCGAATCGCTCGACGCGGTCCAATGCGCCGGTCCACACATGGTTGCCGGGGTCCTCGGTCCAGATGACCTGACAGGAAACCGGTTCGAGCGCGCCGAACCAGTTGGCAGGTTCCGCCACGTCCGCGGCGGCGTCCCGGAACAGAAGCCACGTGCGCGCGTCGCGGCTGTCAAGCGGCACGGAAATCTCCAGCACCGAATCATTCGCAAGGACCAGCGCCGGAACGCCGGGAGCCACATTCTGCCCCGCCTCAATCTGTACCTGCTTAATCCGCGCCGTGAACGGCGCGCGCACTTCCGTGCGGCCGAGGCTCAATTCGGCCAGTTCGAGCGCGGCCTTCGCCGCTTCAAGGCCGTGTTCCGCCTCGCGGATGCGCAGCGGGTACAGGGTGACCGCCTCGTCGACCTGCTCGAAAGCGTCCTGTGCCTTGCGATAATTGATCTCGGACAGATTGACCAACGACCCCGAGCCTACGTCTTCCTCTTCGTAGAGACGTCTGTCGCGCTCGAATTCCTCCAAGGCGATATCGCGCGTGCGCCGGTAGGTTTCGAGGCGGCCCGTGTCAATCTCGAATTGCTGGCGCAGCAAGGTGATCATGTTGTTCAGGCGGTCCACCTGCGCCTGGGCCTGCGCCCGGGCCGCCTGGTAGTCTCGCGAATCGATGCGGAACAACAGTTCGCCTTCCGGAATGACCTCGCCTACCTCCAGCCGCGGATACACTTCCAGGATCTCGCCCGCGACCTTGGACGTGATCGTGACTACATCCAGCGCGCGCACCTCCCCGTAACCCGTAATCTCGACCCGCACGTCTTCCGGCTCGACACGCGCTACTTCGACCCGCAACCGCGGCTCGACGATTTGAGCCACTTGGGGCGGCTCGCGCAGCGTATCAAGGAACAGCTTGATGCCCACTCCCGCAAGAATGAAGAAAGAACAAAGCACAACGCGCAGCACAAGCCTGTGAGGGCGCCTCGCCTTGCCGGTTGCCATGGTACGGTGTATTCTCCCCAGGGCGACGCAGCCCTGACTTTCTTAGCGCTCTGACCCACCACCGGTCGTGAGGGGCTTTAGTGTACCCGATGCCTTTTTCACACTTCACGCGAGCAACGACGCGCCTCACGCCCAGTGGTTCTACCAATATACCCGGAACTTGAACTAATCTCAAGGCAAGAATAAGATAATCGGGCAAATGGTTCAATAACTTGGAACGAGGCCGCTATGGTACGTGATGCTGGCGGCTCCGGCGCGCCCAACCCGACCGCGTCGAGGAGCCTTACAGCCTTGCTGGTCCGCGCCATACTCCATGGCGAGTATGCCGCGGGCGCGCGCATGCCGACGGAACGCGCATTGGCGGCGCGGCATGCCGTGTCGCGGCACGTGGTGCGCGAGGCGCTCAAGCGGCTCGAAGCGCTGGGCCTGGTGCGGATCCGGCAGGGGTCGGGCGTGTACGTGCAGGATGTGCTCCTGAACGGTGGCATGGAACTCCTGGAATACCTGCTGTTCAGTGACGGGGGATTGTTTGACCGGCGCGTGCTGGATGACCTGTTTATCTTCTGGACGCGATTTGTCCCCGATGTGTTGCGGCTTGCCGCGCGGCAGCGCACCCCGGAGCAACTGGCGCGCCTGCGCGACACGATAGCCCAACGCGCCGATGCGCTCACCGACATCACCCGCCTCACCCAGATTCACCTGCGCATGCTGCGCACCATCGCGGAAGCCGCGCACAACACTATTTACAACTTGATCTTCAACAATATGGGCCGCGCGATCACGCGCCTGCGCGCCGCCGTGCCGCTGGAACGTTTCGGCCCCGTCCTTACTCAGGAAGAACTGGCGCATGTCGTCGCGGCCATCGAGCAGCAGGACGAAGAACTGGTCTTCCTGCTGGCCCGGCGCCTCTCCGAGCGCACCAAGGCGCAGGTGGACGCCTTCATCGATACGCTGACCGGCGCGGCCACGCCGGCAGTCTGACCGCGCAGGTGCAGGAGGAATCGGAGAGATGCCTCTCACTTCGGGGGATTGAGCCAGTCCGTCTCGATCGGGATCAGGTTGGTCTGGCCGGGCTTGGTGTAGTATTCGGGGTCGCCGTCCTTTCCCGGGACCAGTTTCACGGTGTACTTGTCGGCGCCGCGGCTGTTCCAGAGGATTTCCTCGAAGTTGGGCAGCGCGGGGTCGGTCGCAGCGATGCGCCATGTGCCGTCTTCCTCGCGGAGCCAGGTGAAGATGACCTCCTCGTCGCGTGTGCGCGGGATGCGGCAGGTGCCGTCGTAGCCGGACCCGAATGGCATGTCGTCGCGGCGCAGGCCCCTGCACAGCGCGAACAAGCGCACGCGCACAACGCCGCGTGTCTCGAATTCGCTGAAATCCCAGCGGCGGATCTGGCGCAAGAAGACAAACGCGTTCATGCGGAATAACCACCATTTCCACGCGCGGGCTGCGTATTCTTTGTGATAGCCGTTCGCATCCTCGTAGCTTTCCGCATACAGTTCGGATAGCGCGCGCCAGTTGCCTTTGTCGTAATTTGTCTTGAATTGGTCGATTCGCGCGACGATTTCCATCGCGATTTGGCGGTGAGGGCCATCCGCGCCGTCAAAGGTCGGGTACCACACCTGCGACGCGGGCCGCGTGTCCTCTCCTGCGACGATGGGACGCGATTCGATCCCGTCATCAGCCGAGACGTGCAGAAACTCGACCACGCGGCTGACTGTTTCGCTGAATCGCAGGAAATCGAGGTAATTCACCGTGCCCTCAACGTGTTCCGTGGCGGATGTCCCGGCCAGAACGGTGTAAGCAACAGCCTGACCGCGTGGAGTGTCGTTCAAGACGAATTCCGTGTTCGTGGTCTCTCCGATACGCGTTACGGACGCTGGATCACCGCCGCGGCAAACGAAATAGCGTGTCGCGCCTGCGTCCGCGGGCCACGAGAGCCGCAACCCGGCATCCGTCCACGCGGCCGAGATGCCGCGAACGGGCTTGGGCAAATCCGCGGCCCACGTCTGGCGCTCGTAGAGGTTCTCGTGCGTCTGCATGACGTAGAAATGGCCGTTGACGCTCGCGGTCCAAGCCGTGCCGGGGCGCCCGGGTTCGGGATAGTAGCGATTCAACAGCGCCGTGTACTCTGCCTCGGAATCGCATTCGCCAGTCTGAATCACATGCTGGAAGCGGTCGAGCACGGCTTGCGGCGTGCGCGGGGGCAGCAGCGGGATGAAAAAATAGCGGCGCTTGTTCGGGATGAGTTCGTGTTCGAGAAAACGTTCCCAGACGCCGTAGGCCGCGCGCGCGAGGAAGCCCTCGTCGTGCGTGAAATCCACGTCGCGCAGATTCTCGTGGAACTCGTTGATATCCCGTGCGAACTTATACTGGTACGCGACCCTCATCTTCTCGAAGAGTTGCTCGCGCGTGGGGATGAGCCGCTCACGAATGACTTCGGAGAGCGTGGGCGCAATGACCTCGCGCCAGCAGCGCGCATTGTCGTAGTCGAAGAGGTCCCAGAACGGCTCGAACTGGTAGACCGTTGCGCCGAGCAGCGCGCCCTGCAGGATCATGGCGCGATAGAGTTGCGGCGGCATGATCCGCGTGTTGTCCGGCTGAAACTGGCCGAATACGCCGGGTTCGATCATGCGCCCGTTCTCGAACCACCACGATTGCGGCTCGACGCCCCACCGGTTCACGAACCCGGCCAACCACATGCCCATGACGGAGGTCTGGCGCGGCAGGTGCTGCGGGCCGATGTGCTCGTTCACGGCGGTCACGTATTCCGGGTGCGCGGCGACCTGGTCGAGCAGCGGCTGATTCAACACGTCCGCGCCGATATGCATCCACTTCAGACCCTGCAGCGAAATGCTCAGGTGTTTTCCGTGCTCCGCGGCAAGGGCGATGACGTCCATCGCGTAGCGCGCCTCGGGCGAAATGGCGTAGCGCGGCACGTTGAAGCTGCGGTAATGCTCGTAATTGATTTCCGTGATCGTGTAGCTGTGTATGCACGCGTATTCGCGCGTGAGCCGCTCGACGTATTCCGGTTCAAAGACATAGAGGTCATGCGGGTCCGCGAACTGGAAATTCGCAGGGATGCCGGCGGCCTGAAGCTCGTCAAACACGCGCCGGCAACGGTCATAGCGCGCCTGATGATCGCGCACGCGCACCTCGATTTGAAGCTGGCAGTAAGGCTTCAGTTCCTCCGGTACGGCTTCGTGGAACGCGCGCACGGCCTCGCGGCCATGCTTCGCCGCCTCGGTCAGCGGGTCGTTCCCGTCGCCGAAATCCTCATCCGAATCCCCGAACCGGTTGTTCGTCTGCAGGATGATGAGCGGCCTCTCGGGCGAAATCTCACCCCAAGTCGGCGGCGTGCGCGTCATGCGGTTTGTCCCTTCATTGCGGTCGTAATTCAACGGGCGAAGGGATTGCGGCAAGGAGATGGTCCTGTCCGAGGGAAGCGGAGACTCGCGTTGCAGCGGAGTCGCCCGGCCCTGTCGCAACACACGGCGGCGCGGCCACCGCGAAAGGCCTTGCCGCGTTTGCCTGGAGCCCCCGGTCCGTCATTTTGCCTGCGGTGTCCAGACGCGCACGTTGTCGAAGCGGCCGATGTCGTCGAAGGAGCCGAGCCCAATCGTGCCGGACGCAAAGGTCTTGTCTTCCGCGACCATGACGGGCTTGTCGCAGTTGTCGAAGTAGACTTCAATGCGGCCGTCGGCAACGGTGCGTTGGATGCGCACTTTGTGCCAGACGCCGGAGCCCCAGGCGGTGCCCTGCGTGCGCTCCTTGGCGATCGAGACGCGCGGCGCGCCGTTCACGAGGAAAATCGAGTTGGCGTGCTCGTCGGCGGCGGTGGCCAGATGGACGTAATAGAAGTGCGTGTCGTCCTGTTTCCCGAAGAAGAAACACAGGTCGCGGTGGCCGTATTCGCGGCCTGTCTGCTTCGCGTCGACTTCGAGCACGAAATCGCCCGCGTCGAGCCCCTTGACCCACGCGATAGTCTGTGGCGACCGCACGGCGGGCTCGTAGCTGCTGGGGCGGACGGCCGCAAGCACGGGGTTGCCCTCCTCCTCGACGACCTTCCACGCTTTCGGGTCTGTAGGCGCCCAGCGGTCCATGCCCTTGCTGAAATCATCTTCGAAGACGAGGGCGTATCCCTCGGGCGCGGTCTCCTGCGCTGATATCGTTCCGGCTATTCCCAAAGCCAAGGCGATCATCCCCATTGCGGCGGCGTATCTCACGGCAGTCTCCTCCGTTCTTCTGCGGACCGGCACGCCTCAGTCTAGCAACGCGGCGGCGCGCGCGACAAGAACGCGGCGGCGTCCGCAACTGTGCTAAGATCCGCGCCCGGAGACTGGCCGCATGAAATACCCCGTTCCAGGCGAAACCCTCGACCTCATCGTTGTCGGGTCGGGCCCTGCCGGACTGGTGACGCTGTACGAGGCGAAACGGCACGGCCTGCGTGCCGTGGCCATCGACAAAGGGCCCGTCTGCGCGGCGCTGCTGCAGCATCCGACCTATATGCGCTGGTTTTCCACCGTGGACAAGCTGGAACTGGCCGGTTTCCCGCTGCTTGCCGAAGACAAGAGCCCGACCCGCCGCGAATACCTGAAGTATTGCGTCGCGTTTGTGCGCTATTTCGGCCTGGAGGTGGTCGCCTACCAGAAAGTCGTAAACCTCGTCCCGCTGGACGGCTTGTTCCGCGTTGAGACTCAGGACATGCACGGCCGCCCCCATACTTGGCGCTCCCGGTACGCCGTTGTCGCCACGGGCTTCTACGACAACCCGCGGCCGCTCGGCGTTGCCGGCGAGGACCTTCCGAAGGTCAGTCACCGCTTTAGCGAGGCTCACTGCTACGCGGACCAGGATGTGCTGGTCGTGGGCGGGGGTTCGTCCGCCGCGGAGGCGGCGCTGGAACTCTGCCGCTACGGCGCACGGGTCACGGTGGCCATGCGCGGCGCGCGTTTCGAGACAAAATACTGGATCGAGCCGGACATCGAAAACCGGATCGCGGAGGGGGCCATTGCCTGCCACCGCAATACGGAAGTAACGGCCATCCGCGCCAGCGAGGTGGTCTTGCGCGACGCGGCGGGCCGTGAAATCGTCCTGCCCAATGATTTCGTGCTCGCCATGACCGGCTACGAGCCGGACACGAGCCTGCTCGAACGTGCCGGGGCCGTTGTAGACCCGGAGACGAAGAAGCCCGCGCTGACGCAGACGCTTGAATCCACCGTGCCCGGCCTGTACGTTGCCGGGACGCTCTGCGCGGGGTGCGAATCGAACGTCGTCTTCGTCGAGAACAGCCGGGAGCACGGGCGGCTGATCGTTGAAGGCGTCCTGCGTCGGTGCGGGCCTGGCGCGCTGTCCGCACCATGAGTCCGGGGACCTGAAACGGCATGCTGTGGCACGTCATAGAAGGCGAGGAAGGTTGCGAATTCGCCGTGCGCAACGGTTGTGTAGCGGTGGTCGTGGACGCATTGCGCGCGAGCGCGACCGCCACCATGATGGGCCATCACGATGTCCTCGAGATCATCTCCGTGCTCGAAGTCGAGGATGCACGCCGCGCGAAGGCCGCGGCCTACCCCGACGCGCTGCTTGCGGGCGAACGGCGCACCGTGCCGCCGGAAGGCTTTGATTTCGGCAACAGCCCGCTGCGCATCGAGAGGGTCCGCGAGCGCCGGGTTGTTTTCACGACAACGACCGGCACGGGCCGCCTGCTCGCCAGCTGGGGCTGCCCGGCGCTGTATATGGGCACGACGATCAACGCGACCGCCGTGGGCCGCGCCGCGGCGCGTCACGGCGCGGATATCGTGCTCATTCCCGCGGGCCGCATGGGCAACCCCTACTTTAACGCGCAGGAAGACCTGGCGGGCGCGGTGACGATTGCCATGAAACGCGGCGGCGGCGAGTTGGGCGAGGGCCGCGCCTTATGCCGGTATTGGAAGGAACGCATCCAAGACGAGGGCCTGCACTCGCTGTTCGAGGGCGCGGCCCACGCGGATCTGCTCCGCCGTTCGGGCCAGGCGGGCGACATCGAGTTCTGCGCGCGCGTGGACGTTACCGGCGCCGTCGTGCGGGGCGTCGCGCGCAACGAATGGGGCGTGGTCCTGCGGCCCGATAACCATTGCGCCACCGCATAGGGAGTGTACGCTTATGTTTCTCTTCGATATGCCGCTGGACCAGTTGAAGACCTGTCTCCTGCCGCAATCGCGCGAACCGGATTTCGACGCGTTCTGGGACCGGATGCGCGCGCGCGGCCAGGCGCAGCCGCTCAATCCCGGCGGCGAGGCAGTAGCGTATTCCGTGCCTGACGTGTACGTGGAGAAGATCTCCTTCGATGCGTTCGACGGCGGCCGCATTGTCGGCTGGCTGCTTACGCCGCGCGAACGGCGGCCCCGGCCGACGCTGCTCTTCTTCCACGGCTACAGCGGCAACAAGGTCAGAGCGGCGAACTATCTCCTGTGGGCACTGCAGGGGTTCACCTGCATCGCCATCGACGTCCGCGGCCAATCGGGCGAGAGCACCGACACGGCGTACTATCCCGAGGGCCGCACCAGCGGGTGGATGACCAGCGGCTTGCTCGATCCCGAGCGGCACTATTTTGCCCGGGCCTACATCGACGCGGTGCGCACGATCGATTTCGCATGCACGCGCGGCGAGGTGCAGCCTGGTTGCATAGGCGCGACCGGCTGCAGCCAGGGCGGCGGGCTCTCGCTCGCGGCGGCATGCCTCGACAGCCGGGTCAAGCTGTGCATGGCCGAAGTGCCTGCGTTCTGCCATTTCCGCAGGACCTTCGAGGTCACGAATGAATCGCCCTGGACCGAAATGATCCAGTATTTCAAGATCTATCCCGAGCGCATCGAGAGGGCGTTCCGGACATTGAGTTATGTCGAACTCAACAACATGACCGAACGGATTCAGTGTCCCACGCTCATTACCGTTGGACTCCAGGACATGATCTGCGTGCCCTCCAGCATTTTCAGCGCCTACAACCGAATCCGGGTCGCGGAGAAGCAACTCGATATCTTCCCCTTCAACGCGCACGAGGCCCAGCTCAACATTGAGACCATGATTGTGTGGGCGCGCGAGCGGCTGATGTAAGATAAGGGGCGCAAAGGAGCGAAACGGCCTTAAGGAGAGAATGCCCCGAGAGGATTTCGCTTGCTTTCTTGACGGGCACCGGCAGGAACGCCTCTTCTCACGGCCCCTTTGTTCCTTGAGGGGCGTTGTAAGCTTGCCCGCCCCTCCGGCCTTAGAACAGCCCGAACTTCGAGAGTGGCCAGAACCGCAGGAATGCCGTGCCGATGATCTGAGTCTCGTCGACGGGGCCGAAGCTCCTGCTGTCCTTGCTGAGGCTTCGGTGGTCACCCAGCACGTAGTATTCGCCCGCCTCGAGGGTCTCCTCATCCACGTCCGGGGATTCCCGTTCTTCGGGCACGAGATAATCCTGGTCTATGCGGCGATGGTTGACGTAGATATCGCCCAGGTCGAATTCCACCAGCACACCCTCGCCGGGCGCGTTGGCGCTGACGGTATTCGCGCCGCGCTTGGGGCCCGCCGCGATTACGCGCTTGATGTACCGTTTTCGCGCACCGTCGCGGCTCTCAAATACGACAATGTCCCCCGATTCGACCGGTTGATAGCCGCGAAAGAGGGGGATGTGGCTCAGTTTCAGGGGCAGCTTGAGCACGAGGATGCGTTCGCCATCCTCGAGGGTGGGGAACATCGAAGGGCCCTGGACTTCGTAACCTTCAATGACGAAGGTCTTTAGCAACAGGAAAAGGACCAGGAACAGCGCGATCATCTTGACCAGCTCGATGATCTCGCGCTTCACTTCCTGGTTCGGATGTTGCGCGGAAGGGTCTGTGGTCTGGGCGCCCGTTGTGCTCACGCGCCAACCTTTCGTTGCATGACCGGAATCCCGGGCCGGAACCGGCCTTCCCGAACTGCCTCACAGAAGTCTGCCATATCCTGAATTGTGCCGTCAAATTCGGTGCAGTAGGCGCCCACATCATAGAGGCGATGCGCGTCGCTGCTCGCGGTAGGCCGGAGCCCCAGCGTATCCGCAAGCCCCCGCGCCATTTCCTGTTCGCGGCCAGACAGGTTCACGCTCGCGACTTCTATGCCGTCCAGCGCCATGTGCGCGATACGCTCGTCGTAGCCGAGGCCCGCGCGCGTGGGGTGCGCCGCGACACAGACCCCGCCTAACGCATGGATACGGTCGACAACGCGTTCCGGGTCCTCACCCAACTCGAATTGCCGGGCGTGCTCCGGTTTCAGCCCGTAGACCAGCATGTCGCCGCGAGCCGACGTGTATTCGAACCCGGCCAGCAACAGGAAGCCCGGCGCGCCGGACACGCGCAGAAGCCCCTCCAGCTCTTCCCCGGACCATTGGTAGTGATGGTCGGTGATGACCATGCCGTGCAGGCCGGCCTGGATCGCCTTCCGGATGAGTTCGAACTCGTCTATATAGCTGCACGGCGAATGCCGCTGCGTGTGCAGGTGTATGTCCAACAACATGCTCATACTCAAGACTTCCCTGTCTCATGAAGATAACGCTCCGGCGCAGTTCAACCTTCCCCCATTTCGCCGAGGAACGCATCCGCCGCACCCTCCACGACCAGCATCAGTTTCTGCCCCTCCGTGGTGACTTTCAGGTCGGTCACGTTGAAGCTGTCCGGCAATATGCGGATGGACTCGATGCTTTCGCGCGGAAACATCATGGCGCTCGGTTTCTTGTCGATTTCGACGCCCTGCGGCTGTTGCCGCGAGAGCATGATGCCCCGGGCCTCCATCACGAGCCAGTGGTCGTTGACGGCCGTCACCTTCCCCACGAAATTCCAGGGCTTCTGGCCCTGATGCCCCTTTCTCAGTTTGAGACGGATGATTTTGTCCTTGATCATGCTGCGCATCTCCCTCGTATGAAGTGCCTGCGTGCAGGCTGCCGCTCGTTTGTGAAGCGGCAACCCCTTGTTGGGACTATACCACAGGATGGGGGGCGAGGGCGTGCAGAGATGGAACACTTGGCGGCCAGGGGCCGTTTGAGCTAAGATTAAGGTGAAAACATATGGTCATCATCGGCGCCAGGCGCGCCAACCGGGAGATGGGCTAATGAGTGATGAGAGCAAATACCGGAAGTATGCCGAGAAGGTGAAGATTTTCAACGGGCTTTCGCCGGAGGAGGTCGAATTCATCCTGCATTGTGGCCAGGTGCTGCAATTCCACGAGAACCAGACCATCTTCCATGAAGGCATGCTGGGCACGAATGTGTTCATTGTGCTGAGCGGCGAAGTCGGCATTTACAGCAAGAGCCAGATGATAGCGAAGTGCGAGGTGGGCGACGCGTTTGGTGAAATGGCGGTGTTGAATCACAAACCGCGCAGCGCGAGCGCGACCGCCATTACAGCCGCGAAAGTCTTTACTCTCGACGAGCGGACCATCAACAAGATTCTTGAGAAGCACGTCGCGGTACGCCTGCTGCTCAACGTGGTCCACATTGTGAGCGAACGGCTCGAGAAAGCGAACACGGATAACGTTGAACTGCGCAAGGCGCTGCGCCGGGCCGGCGTGTCCGAGGCCCCGGCCGGCGCGTGAGGCGCGCGCCACGGCCCATTAATCAGCGGCGCGCGCGGCCGTGAACGTGCCCTCGGAGGCGTAGTCCACCTGTTCGTGTCCCTCGACCGTCGTTGTGATGCTGAACGTCAGCGCGAAATCGCCCGCATAGCTGTCCATCCGCCCGTCCGCGTCCGTGTCCTCGCCCGTGCCGTCGAACTGCAGGTCGATGCTGAACGGAAAGTCCAGCAGGGACGTGTCGACGCCGAGCTTCATGCGCCCTGACCCGTCGTCATCCAGACTGCCGAAGACCGGCAGCTTCAGTTCCGGCAGTTCGTCCCGAATCTGCTCGAGCAGGGCATTGTCCAGCAGGCAGCCATACGAAAACTCGGCCGTGCCGATGACCTGATGATTGAAGGGATAAATGAAGGCGGCCTTGTGCGTCAGCGACAGCGTAAAAGGACACGACGCCTTTGTTTCCGCGCTTACCCATGTGCCCATATGCGAGCCCGAGGCGTCGAACGGCGGCTGCGGCAATTCGTCGCATCCGGGAGCCAGCAGCAGCACAACGGCAAGGGTCAGGCCGGGGGCAAGAGAACGTATTGCGTTTGGCATCGCGAGGTTCTCCAATTCTGTTCCACATCAAATACTACACATGAGCGGCGAATTGTTACACGGCGGGACAAAACAGCAGGGGCGGCCAATCTGCGCCAGACCGGCCGCCCTGCCCGTTATTTTTACGCCGCGGAATGCCGGTTACAGCAGGTCCTGGAACGGCTCCGACTGCATCCAGCCCATGGTCCGGTTCACGGGCCAGA
>JAGMZX010000061.1:0-11242 GCA_018005585.1 Candidatus Hydrogenedentota bacterium
CCCCCCGCCAGCCGCAGCGCCTGAGACGCCCCCCGTGCCCGCCCCGGAAGCGCCCGAGACGCCTCCCGTGGAGGAACCCGCCGCGCCGGAAACGCCGCCGGAAACGCCGCCAGCCGTCGAAACACCGGCGCCCGAGGAAGTGAACGCGCCCGGCACGGCGGCTCTGTCACGCATCTCCGCGGACCAGATCGGAGCCCTGCAGGCGGGCATGTCCCTGGAAGCCGTCGCCGAAGCCATGGGCGGCCCAGGCCAGACCGTGGCCACGGACGACGTGGCAAGCGCCATCCTGCGATGGACGGACGCCGAGGGCCGCAGCCTGGTCGCGAAGTTCGAGAACGGCCTTCTGGTGCGCAAGTCTCTTTACGACCCCGATGGCGGCGCCGGGGCGCCCGTGCCGCCTGGCGACGACCAGAACAAGATCACGCAAACACTCTATGACGCGATCATGCCGGGCATGACCGTCACGGAAATCGACGCGCTGCTCGCATTGCAGGGCAAGCGCATCGCGGAAGGGCACGAGGACGTCGGCATCTATCGCTGGGTCGATGGCACGGGCTCGAATTTCACCGCCAAGTTCGAGAGCGGCAAACTGACACAGAAGACGGGGTTCTACGTGGCGGCGTTGCGCAAGGAAGAAGAACAAGCCGCCGAGGCAAGAGCAAAGGCGGAAACGCCCACCCCAGCCGAGACCGCGGCGGAGGAGGAACCGCCGGGCGAAGGCGAAGGAGGCGAGGCCGAGAGCGCCGGTCAGCCGGAGGGCATGCCCGCCGGGACATTCCCGGCGGAATCGCCCGCTGAAACGCCCCAATTCGTTCAGCAGCCACAGCCATCGCGGCAGACAGCGCCGCGCGTGCGGGTCGCCGGCAAGCAGCGCCGCACGCGCGAAGCCGCACGGCGCGATCCCGCGGAGCCCGCCGGTTCCTACAGACCCAAAGCAAAACTGCCGGATTACCGCTGGGGCCTCCGCCACGGCGCCTACGAAGTTCGCATCCATAACCCGTCGGACACGACTGTCAAGGTCGGGCTCCGCGCCGGCGAAGGCGGAAAGAACGTATCGATTCCGCCGCGCAGCACGGAAAGCATCCGGGTCGACCGCGCCAATTACGAGTTGTACTACGTATTTGCCGACAATCCCTACGTGCTTCATAAAGGCGGCGGCATCGACCTCGACAGTTACTGGATGGCGGACGTCGAGATCACGTTGTTCAACGAAGACTACGACCTGCGCACGCTCGAGCCGCCGCTCGAATAGCCCCTTCAGAAAAGGCCCAGTCCAACGCCCAGACTCACCGGCGGCGCGTGTTCTTCCGTGTCCATATGATGGCACAGCACGGCGCAGCGGTCCGCATCAATCAGGTGGTCGTTCCCCTTTTCATAGACGATGCGCCCATCAAGACCGGCCGAATAGGTGTGCGAGGCGTATTGCTGTTCCCGGTCAGGCACGGGCGGAAAGACGATGCTCCGCTCCGCCATGCGCCGCTGCAGCAATTCGGTCATGAACTCCTTCACGCGCCGCCGCGCCGGGCTGCCGTCGGGCAGCGTCGCCGTTTCGATCGCACCGCCGAATTCGAAGGCGCACACCCGCATGCACCAGCGCTCGCCCAGCGCCATCAGGTGATGCGCTACTGCGCGGCCGCTGTTGCCGCAGTCGATGCCGATGCGCCTGAAACCGTATACGCGGTCGAGCGCCTCAATCACCGACTGCTGCTTCGCGTAGTTGACGCCTTCGAGGCGCAGGCGCAGCACGTTGACAAGATGGGGCGGCTCGTTCCGGTAAACGACCAGTTCCGAAGGGTCGCGCGCGAAGCCCAGGTCGCATCCGAGGTAGTAGTCGCCTGCCGTCACGTCGCCCGGCGGCATGAACGAGTCGTCCGCGCGCACGACGCCATCCACAAACGCGAAATCCGCGCGGACGCACGCGAGGTAATCGTCGAGCGAGAATACCGCGTGCGCGGGCTCGCCATGCCGGCCGAGTACGCGATGGACGTAGCCCGGCGAGTAGCGCCCGCCGTAGAGCGCCGCCAGTTCGGCGTCCTTCTCCGCCGTGAACTCCGGGTTGAGCGAACTGGGCCAATTATGCTGCTCGGCATCAGCCATGCAGGTCATGCGATAGAACGTATTGCGCAGTCCGTTCGGCACGCCATAGACCCAGCGCCGCCCGCCCCCGTTCAACGCCTGGTACAATTCACCCCAGGCGCTTTCGGTCATCTCCTGCGCCTCATCGACGATCTGCCAGTCCACGTGCAGCCCTTGAAAATTCATGCCGCGCGGCCCGGCGATGCGCCCCCACAGCAGGAACCCGTTCGAAAACCGGAAAAACCACGACGGAGTCTGCCGCATCTCGACGATAGATGGCGCGAACTCGGGCGTGGCCTGAAAACGGCGCTGCAGCCGGTGCATCAAGGGAAAGAGATGGTTTTCGCACTGTGTCGCGATCAGCAGTTCCGTGTCGGGGCGCGCGACCATCGCCCAGCACGCGATGACCTCGATCTCCGTTGTCTTGCCCACATCGCGTCCGTCGCAGTGGACCTTGCGCATCGCCCACGACTCGAGCGAGCCGCGCTGATACTCCCGCACGCGCCACGGCGCGCCGTCCGCGCGGCGGAAGTAATCATGTGCGAAGCGTTCACGCGTGTGCAGGCGAACCCATGCGTCGACGGCGTCGTCCGCCAGGCCGCGTTTGCGCAATTCGCGCCGTGCACGGGCCGCGTTCCAGGGAAGGGGCATGCATTCCTCCATCGGTGTGAGAAAACGGAAAGGATCCCGCGACGGCGCGGGCGCGCTGGCCCCTGTCCTTCGCGACGTCTATCGAGGCAGCCAGACCTTGACCCGCTTGTCCTGGCGGCCCCAGGCAAGGGCCTGCTTGTGTTTCTTGAAGAACAGGTCGATGTGTTCGCCCTTGATCGCGCCGCCGCGGTCCTCGACGCGGCCATACCCGTAGCCGGGAATGAACATCACCGTGCCAAACGGATAGACCGACGTGTCCGCGGCTATCGTGCCGGGCCGTGCTTTCGTGCCGCTCGCGGTAACGCCCACGCGCTTCGGCTTGCCCTTGTCACGGCCCTGCGCCACGACCGCCTTGAAACGCCAGTTGCGCTTCCAGCCGCAGCACTGCTTGCACTTGCAGTAGCCGGTGGTAAGCAAGACCCGCTCAAAGGCGGACGCGCCGCGCGGCGGCGCAATGCGCGCGGTGGCGCAGCCCGTGCAGACAAGGGCCGCAATCAGGAATAGGGCCGCGAGAAGGCGTCGCATCGCGTCAGCTTATCAGGTTTCCGGATTGGGACGGTAACGCGGCGCGCCGGGGTCTGGCCTTGCGCGGCCGGGCGGCGACCTGCTTGAGAGCCTTGTCCATGACGCCCTGTGTTTCCCGCAATAGCGGTTTCATTTTGTCCGCAACGCCCACATCAATGGGCGTGCCTGCTTTCGCGCAGACGTCCTCGAGTTCGTTCATGGCCTTTCTCCATTTCTCCAGCGTTTTCAGGAGGGTCTCAACGCAGACGATGAAATCCCGGCTCAGCGTGTCCGCGGATTCGCCCTGCAGCGCGAGGGTTTTGAGCTTCGCGAGCAGCCGGCAAACCAGAACATCGAGTATGGCGATTTCTTCGACGCGCCCCTCCATGAGCGGCGTCGGCATGACGCCCCGTTCCTCAAAGAGCCGGTCCATCTCGCCGCGGAATCGCTCGTAGCGCGCGGCCTCGCCTGTAAGCCACCAAGAGACCTCGCATGCGTTCGATGCTGATTTCACCTGCAGCCTTTCTATCGGAGTTTTCTCACCATTCCAGGCAGTCTTTTTGCACTGAGGCGACCCGGGGCTTTCCAGGTGGCGGAATTCAGCAGCCAAAGATAGAATACGTCCCGCCAGCCGGGGGGCAGGGATGGCATGGGGCGCTTACATCGCCCCCAACGCAGGAGTAGTACTGTATGGTCAGCCGCCACCAGCCGGATATCGGGATAGACACCATCAGAGACGTAGCCGCCATCGTGCTGGGCGGCGGGCGCGGCACACGCCTGTATCCCTTGACCAAGCTGCGTTCGAAACCGGCGGTGCCGCTCTGCGGCCGGTACCGGCTGGTCGATATCCCCATCAGCAATTGCATCCATTCGGGGATCAAACGCATCCTGGTGTTGACCCAGTTCAACAGCCATTCGCTCAACCGCCACCTGCACAACACCTACCGCTTCGACGAATTCAGCGAGGGGTTCGTCGACGTGCTGGCCGCCGAGCAGACCATGGAAAGCGGCGACTGGTATCAGGGCACGGCGGACGCGGTGCGCAAGCAATTGCTGCACATCCAGAACCTGCGTGCGACACACTACGTCGTCCTCTCCGGCGACCAGTTGTACCGCATGGACTACCGGACGCTGCTCGCCACGCACTTGCGCCAGGGCGCGGACATCACCGTCTCCGCGCTGGCCGTCTCGCGCGAGGCGGCCAAGGGCTTCGGCATCATGAAGGTGCGCAAGAGCGGGCGCATCCATGAATTCGTCGAGAAACCCAAGGACGCGCGTCTGCTCGATTCCCTCGTGACACCGCAGGAGGTCTTTGACGACTTCGGCATGTCAAGCGGCGGCCACCCCTACCTCGCGTCCATGGGTGTATACGCGTTCAAGGCGGAAGTACTCGAGCGTCTAGTGGCGGACCGCCCGGAATGGAACGATTTCGGCAAGGAACTCATCCCGAATTCGCTCGGCTCGCACAAGGTATTTGCGCACATGTTCTCCGGGTTCTGGGAAGACATCGGGACCGTCCGCTCATACTTCGATGTGAGCATGGCCATGACCACGCCCGATTCCCCCTTCGAATTCCGCGACCAGGACCGGCTCATCTACACGCACAAGCGCGACCTCCCGGGCGTGCAGATCCACGACGCGCGCATTACCAACGCGATCATTTGCGGCGGCAGCCTGGTCACGCGCGCCACCATCGAAAACGCGATCGTTGGCGTGCGCAGCGTCATCCGGCCCGGCGCCCGGATCACCCGCAGCATCATCCTTGGCAACGAGACTTTTGAAGACAGGGACGCGTGCGGCGCCCGGGTCCCGCTCGGCATCGGCGAAAACACAAAGGTCACCGAAGCCATCATCGACCACAGCGCGCGCATCGGCAAGAACGTGGTTATCCGCGGCTCACGCAAACTGGAGGATTACGACGGCGACGGCTACGCCATCCGCGACGGAATCGTGGTCGTGATGAAGAACGCCACCATTCCCGACGGGATGGTCATCGGTTGAGCCGATGGACAGGTCCGCGCGCGAATTCACCTGGATCGAAGGCATGGCCGTGTGCCTGGCCATGATCGGGATCCAGCTTTCGAGCGAAGTGATCAATCAGTGGGGCACCTACTTCTACTCGCCATCCGTCGGCGTCGGCAGGACCATCTACGTCGCTGTTTCCGTCGTGGGCTGGATCTTCATCGCCGGGACCATCTGGGACGCCCTGACCGGGCCCGTTGTGGGCATCTGGTCGGATAAGACCAGGTCGCGGCCCGGCTGGCTGCGCCTGCTGCCGATCCGGGGCCGCCGCCGCCCGTTCATTTTCTGGGGCTCGATCCTGATGACCTTCACGGCCGTTGCGTTCTGGTACCCCCCCGTCGAGGGCCAATCCACGGCGAATTTCATCTACGGCACGGTGCTGCTGTGCCTGCACTGGACCATGTTCGGCCTCGTGCTCGTGCCGCTGAACTCACTGCCGCCGGAGATCGCGCGTTCGGAAACCGAGCGGGTGCGCATGGGCACGTTTATCGCGATTGGCATGATCGTCGGCCTGGCCATGGCCGCCGTGCTGCCCGGCGAACTCATCACGCAACTTGACCCCGCGCGCACGGAGGACACGCTCACCCTGGAACTGCCCCCCGGCACTGCGACGGAACCTGCCCGCGCGCTCGCGCTCGCGCGAGGGTTGCTGCCCGCGGACGCGTCATCCCGGGCCGTGGAGGAGTCCGTAAGCGTTGAGACACGGCCAGACGGCGCGGCGCGGCTCGCGTTCAGCGGCGCAATCATCGGCGAAATGCAGGCATGGCATGCGGGGGACGGGCTGTCGCTCGCGCTGCCTGGCCGCTTTGCCGTCGAGACGGACAACTTCGCGCGCAGAGCCGTGGCGCCGCGGGGCTCGGCCCCCGGCGGCGCGCGGGAACTCCTCAACGAGTGCCGGCGCAAGGCCCACGAAGCGCTGCAAGGACTGCCCCTGCCGCACGAGTTCGAAGGAAACCTGCCCGCATTCGTGGCGAAAAACACGGAATCGCAGGAGACGCCGGAAACCGTCACGCTGGTCTTCTACCGCGACCTGCTCGACCTGCTGAGCCTCGCGGCGATGCGCAACGTGCTGGCAAACGCCGTTCCGGGGCTGCGCGCGGACGGCATAGTCATCGCGCAGACCGAGGGCTCCTTTTCCGCCATCGGTTACCGCAGGCTCTCCGTCGTCCTCGCCGTTCTGTCTCTGCTGTTCCTGCAATTGCCCGTATGGCTTATCCGCGAGCGCTACGACTCCGAAACCGCGCGGCAGGACCAGGCACCGTTCCTCGCCGGGCTGGCCGACGCCGCGCGGAACCGGCCTTTCGTCGTGTATTTCATCGCCTTCTTTCTGTTCACGGTCGGGTTCCTCGCCGCGCAGCGGGCGCTGCCCTACTGGGCCGAACTGGGCCTCGGCGGCGACGAGGGCACGGTCTCCATCCTCATGCTGCCATTTATCCTTACCGCGCTGGGCTCGTATACGGTAATCCCGGCGCTTGCGCGCAAGCTGCGCGTGAAATGGATGCTCTTCATCGCGTTCTTCATCATCGCAAGCGGCCTGCCGTGCATGTACGTTGTCGGCACGGCTCCACTGGCCTTCTCGACCAAGATCCTCCTGGGCGCGGCGCTATTCGGGTACTGCGGCTTGGGACAGGGCATCATGTACGTCATGATGGTTCCCATGATGGGCGAAATCATCGACTACGATGAGCAGCGCTCCGGACAACGTCGCGAGGCGCTCTACAACGGCCTCAGCGGCGTTGCCTGGAAGAGCGCCATGGCCGGGTCCATTTTCATCGCGACACAGTCCATGAGCGTCTGGGGCAATTCCGTGCGCGACTATACCGGCGTGCTCGTCGTCGGCCCCATTGCGGGTGTGTTCGCGATACTGGGCATGGCCGCGATCCTGTTCTATCCCGTGCTCCACGTCACGCGCGAACAAGAACGCCCGCCGACGCCGTGATCGCGCCCGGCGAACCGCGGGTCACTGCTCCGGAAACAGCGCCAGAAACGCGTCCGCAAAGAGGGCCATGCCGCGCGCGTCGGGGTGATTGATCGAGTTGGCGAGCAAGGTCGCGTAGGGAATGCCTTGGCGCCACAGGGCGCACCAGCGCGCCGAAGCGTCGGCCAGAGCGACCTTGTTTGTCTCGGCGAACCGGCGCAAACCCGCCACGTACGGACGCGGATCGGAGTGAATATTCCCGGTGTCCATGCCCATCCAGTCAGGGCGGACCAGGTGCGGAGTAAACAGCACGACTTCCGCACCGATACCGCGAATCCGTTCGAGAATGACGCCGTAATGCTGCTGCACGCCCGCTACATCCAAATAGGCGTCGTTCACAAACTCGATGGTTACAAGGTCCGGCCGAGGGTCCAGCACGTCGCGCTGGAAATTGCGTTCGCCGCCCTCAGGCGCATCAAGATACTGCCGGCTCGAGGACCCGCCCCATGCCGCGGTCAGCATCCGGACGCGCGCCCGGGGAAACCGCGCGGACAGACGCGCCGCGATCTGATGCTGGTACCAGTTGTTCACATCGTCCTCGACACCGCCGCCGTTGGTCACGCTGTCGCCCCAGGCGATAATGGTCACGGTCTCGCCCGCGCGCAGCTTCCGCAGCGTATTGGGCAATAATCCATCCGCAACAGGCGTATCCGGCGCCACACCGGAATCGCCGGGCAGGACCGGAAACACCGCGTCTTCCCCAAGCGCTGTCGCAGAGCCGGTCACCCAGACATTGGCGAGGCGCACCGCGCTGGCCGGAACTTCGGGAGGCGGCATCGCGCCCACGCGAGGCGCGCCGGGCACGCGCTCGACCGCGCCCGCGCTGGTCACGACAATGGCGTCGAGCCGGTTCGGGCGATAGGCATAATCGAGGAATACGGCCTGTCTTCGCGCGATGCTGCCCGATGCCAGCCTGCCGAACGTGGCCCAGAAAGGATCAAGGTCGTAATCCAAACCCCGTGCGAGCGCGGGCGACTCGCCCGGACCCGCCTTTACCCGAAGGCTTGCCTCGTCCAGCAGGCCCGTGGCCGAGCATTCCTCCGTGATGAGCGGGCGCAGCCGCGCACCTTTGCACCAACCCGGCGCGGCGGCGTCGAATACGGGCAAGTCCGTGTAACACTCGTCGCGCACGAGGCGCGTCTCGGGCGGCTCAATCGCGACACGCACCGCCTCGGGAATCGTCCGTTCGCGACCGCCCACCAGGACCGTACCCGGCCCCACGGAGACTTCCCATGCGCCCGTCACCCGGATCGGCAGCGGCACTTCATCCGCTCCGCACAAACTGCCCGCGATTGCAAGACACAACAACGCCATGGCCGGAACCTCCCTGTGTTAACCCGCCGCGCCTTCACTATACCGGACGCCGGCGGGCGCTTGCGCAGGCAAGCGTGCCGCAGGCAGCTATCAGCAGCGCCAGGAATGCCAAGGCCGGACCGCGAACCGCAGGGACATTTTCGCCGACGGCAATGTAGACTTCATGCTCCGCCGGGGCTTTCGTGCCGTCATTGTAGAGGACCGTGTAACGGCCCGCGTCTTGCGGTTGCAGATTGAAGAGTTGCAGTGTCGGGAAGACCTGGCCGGGCATCGGCACGCCGTCGTGATACCACTGAATCGCCCATGCGCCGGAACCCGGTATGCAGAGACGAATCGACTCGCCAATCTCATACAGGCCGCTGCGCGCGCACGGGCCCGGCTCGATTTCCGGGCCGGTTTCCGGCGTGACCGCCCAGACTTGCTGGCCATGAGAACCATCGTCGGCCAGGAACAGGAACCGGTTCCCAATCACACCCATCGGGGATGCAGGTGCATAGAGGTTGTTAGGCCTGAGATTGGCCAGCATGCGTGTCCCCGCCGTTGTGCCATCGCTTATCCAGGGCTCAAAACCGTGTACGCCATCATTCGCGATGAAATAGAGATGGTATCCGTCCGTATGAAGAAGCTCCTGGCCTGGAAGAGCAATGAAATAAGACGTAAGGGCGTCGTCAGCGCCCGGCCGGATGTCCGCCAGAATCCCCGTGCCTTCGAAAGTCCCATCACTTGCCCAGATTTCCGCGCCATACCCGCGGCTCCAAACGGAGAAATACAATCGGTTGTTAATAACGACAAGATTCGTTGGGCCCATGGTCATGTTGCTGTCAAACTCACGCACGAGTTCCGCCTGCGTGCCGCTGACAGGCGCCCGCCAAAGACTGGCCGGTTCCTGCATGAACGAATTCCCGGCAAAGACCCAGTCGCCAAGCCGGACAAGGCTATGGGCTTCGTATGCCGGTCCGGAAAGCGGAACCGTGCCCTCTGGCGTTCCGTCCGTGCGCCAGACCTGGCTGTTCCCAAGATTTTGCGGCCACATAGGACCGGTCGTGTAGTACTGTCCGGCATCAAAGAAGACAACGTCTCCCGCCGCGCGCAAGTTTTGCGGAAGAGAACTGTAAAAATGCGTGAAGGGCGTCTCCGCAGCCGGGAACAGGTCGCGCAGCACGCGTGTGCCTTCGGGTGTGCCGTCGGATATCCAGAGTTCGTCGCCCAACACCGGGTCATACGCGGCGAACAGCACCTTGTTGCCTAACGGCGTGATCAAGCGCGGCACGGGAAGGACGAGACCGTTATTGCCTGTCATCCACTCCGCAATTTGAAAAGAGCAAAGAGGATACGTGGTCTCGGGAGTGCCGTCCGTGCGCCAAAGGGCGATATCCTGATACGGCGTGGCATCCCACGGCGCCCTGAAATACAGGGTGTCGCCCAAGGCTGCTACTGTGCCCATCTCCGGCCCCCATCGGTAATGCGCCTGGAAGGTCCAGACATGGCGGCAGCCGGCCGCCGTACCATCCGTGCACCAGATGCCGCCCTCATCACTGCCGGAGTGATAGGCCGCGAAGTAGAGGAGCGTTGGCCCGCAAGCCAGCGTAACGCACGAGTACAGGTCATCTGCCTGCCAGACAGGCGCAGTGCCCTCCGGCGTGCCGTCGGTCCGGAACAGCGCCGTGTGCGTGCCGGCCTGGTCCGAGAAGGTCGCGCCAAAATACGCGAAACCACGAAAGGACATCAGGCGCTCGACATGCCCGCCTTCCTCGAAGTAAGAAAGCATGACCGGCGGCGTGGCCCGCGCCGTTCCGTGCGTCCAGAAGGCTGCCAAGAGACAGACAGCCTGCAGCCAGTATCTTGACCGGTCCCGCAATTCCATTTCTTGGTCTCCTGCGGCTGCTGCCGCGCAAACACAGCCTTTACCGGCGGTGTTATCACAGCAAAACCGCATTTGCAGTGTAGCATGCTTCTGTACGGAGCACAAGCCCCTCTTTCCCGTGATACGGGCTGCGGGACTCATCAAGAATCACCCTCGCCGGGCAAGGCGGCTGCTGAGACATTGCACTCAGCGCTACAAGCCTCGTTCCGCACCCGTTTTGGGTGGTGGTCTCGAAACCCCTGCTCTCATGGAACCACTTGGCTGCGCAAAGACATTTATCAGCATGGCGAAGTCAACACCGGTCATGCTCGCTGAAAGTGCGGCAACCCGGCCCGCAGACATGAGGGAGGCACGAGAGTCATGGAAAAGACGGTTGGATTCATGGGAGTTATCCTGCTGACGTGCCTGTTCATCATCGCGCCCCTTCCCGCGGCGAATGACGGGGATAACGGCGCCGGTCAGGCGCCCGTCGCGACGCCGGAAAGGGGCGTCCGGGACTATGACGGGGACCTTGTACTGTTCCCGGACGACGTTGCGGCAGGCTCGGAAGAGGCCCCCGCGCGCGCATATTACACGGAGGGGATGTTCCAAGCGGAGCGCGCCAGACAGAGCGCCGAGTTCCTTCTCCGATTGGAGGAAGCCCATCATCGGCTGTACGAGGCTTTCGTGCACCAGTCAAATCTCGGCAGTTTCGATGAAGACAATCACAATCCCTACACCTTTGTCGGCAGTGACGCAGCGCGCCTGCCAGACGATGCACTCATCGAATGGAAATTGACCAAGCCGGAGTTTGTCGACCTGCGCCTCGCGGACTGGGAGAGCCTCGTGCTGGG
>JAGMZX010000061.1:11342-16872 GCA_018005585.1 Candidatus Hydrogenedentota bacterium
GCCATGTCGGGCGGCGCCGCGCGCGCCGCGGACTACAAGCCGCTGCTGAAAGGCATTCAACTGGGCCATCTGCCCGACAGTCTGCCAGACCTGGAGCGGTTTCAGTACGCAAAGAACCTCGGCTTCGACGGCATCGAGTCCGGGCCGATGGACGATCTCGAGCGCGCGAAGGCCGTGGGCGAGGCCGCGCGCGAAGCGGGCACGCCCGTCCAATCGATCATTTACGGCGGCTGGGGCGCGCCCATGTCGGACCCCAACCCGGACAAGGTGGCGCGGGGCAAGAAGGAAATCGAAAACGCGTTGCGCACGGCCAAGGCGATGGGCGCGGACACGGTGCTTTTGGTGCCGGCAGTGGTAAACGAACGCGTGCGCTACGGCGAAGCGTGGGAACGGTCGCAACAGAACATCCGCGAACTGCTCCCTTTGGCGGAAGAACTGGGCGTCGTCATCGCGGTCGAGAACGTGTGGAACAAGTTCCTGCTGAGCCCGCTCGAATTCGCCCGATACGTGGACGAATTTGAAAGCCCTTGGGTCCAGGCCTATTTCGATGTGGGCAACGTCGTCATCTTCGGTTATCCGCAGGACTGGATCCGCACGCTGGGCAAGCGCATCCGCCGCCTGCACATCAAGGATTTCAAGCGCGACGGGTATGTGTGGTGCAATCTGCCGTATGAAGGCGACGTGGACTGGCCGGAGGTGCGCAAGGCGCTGGATGAGATTGGATACACCGGTTGGGGCACGGAGGAGTTCCCCGGCGGCGACGAAGCGTACCTGCGTGAGTTGTCGCGCCGCATGACGTTGCTCGGCGAGGGCGCGCGCAAAGCGTAAGCGCGAACAAAAACGCGCATGACTCACACGGACGAGGATCTGCTGCGCCGCCGCGTGGGCGAGTACCACTACCGGCTGCGCACGCGTATTGAAGCGTACCACGCCGCGCAAGTCATCGGGCAGGGCCTGACCTGGCTGCACCCGGAAAACGTGCCGTATCTGCGGGCGTTGCTCCATTTCGGGCTCGGATGCACCGGCCTCTATTGGCGAGGCTACCGGGCAGCGTGCACCATCCACGTGCGGGAACGGCGGCTGGCCCTGCCGAGGCTGCCGGAAGCGTTCATCGGCTTCCGCATCCTACACCTGAGCGACCTGCACATAGATTTTCACCGCCCCATCACCGACGCACTTATCGAGCGTGTGCAGGGACTGCATTATGACGTGTCCGTCATTACGGGCGATATTCGAGGCGAGACCTGGGGCGACTTCGACGACACCCTCCGCGAGATGGAACGGCTCATGCCGCACCTGCGCCCGCCCGTCTATGGCATCCTGGGCAATCACGACTTCATCGCCATGGCGCCGCCCCTCGAGACGATGGGCCTGCGCATGCTCCTGAATGAGCATGTCATGATTGAGCGGGGCGGCGCAACGCTCTGCATCGCGGGCATTGACGACCCGCATTTTTACGAGGCGGACAATTTCGAGAAGGCGCTGGGCGGCGTCCCGCCCGGCGCGGTCAAAATACTCCTGTCACACTCGGCGGAGCCCTACCTGAAAGCGCTCGCCTGCGGGATTGACTATATGCTTTGCGGCCACACGCACGGCGGCCAGATCCGCCTGCCTTGGGGCCGCCCGCTGCTGCGCAACGCGAAACAACCCCTGTCCATGCTCTATGGGCCCTGGGAATTCGAGACGCTTCGCGGCTATACGACCTCGGGCGTCGGGTGCAGCCTGGCGCCCATCCGCCTGCGCGCGCCCGCCGAAATCGTCATTCACCAGCTTGACCGCGGCGACACGTAACGAATGTATGCAGTCGCCGGTATTCTCTGACGCGGACGTGCAGTGTTCTGACCCCGCACTGACACGCTTACTGGCTGTTGGACGTCAACACCTTGCGTCCAACGCCCGTCGTTGCTGCGTTGGAGGCCGGTCTTTCGCGGCGGCGGCGGGCATTTTTCTTGCCTCGCGGGTCAAAGACACACGGATTGAAACCACAGACAGCCCGCCGCGATGCCGAGCGTCGCCACTGTGACCGGAATGCCCGTCTTGGCGTGGTCCAGCCACGATATGCGCACGCCCAGCCGCTCCGCCTGGTCCACCACGATGATGTTGGCGATGCTGCCCACGATGAACAGATTGCCCGCCAGTGTGCTGGCCAACGCCAGAATAGGCCCCGCAAGAGGGTGCGTTGCCGCGGGCAGCAACAGCATGACGGCAGGCACGTTCGAAACCAGATTGGAAAGGACGGCCGTCACGGCAAAGAGCCACGCGGGCTGTTCGACCGGCGCGCCCGCGTTGCGGCTCCAGGCGATGGCGGCGCCGAGCATGCCGGTGTGTTCGAACGCGCGGTTGACGACGAAGAGGCCCGCGAACAGCACGAGCAGGTGCCAGTCGACGAGCCCGAGCATGTTGCGCGTGTGCATGCGGCGGCTCATGAGCAGGACGCCCGCCGCGGCCAGCGCCAGCACCTCGCGCGGCAACTCCACGACAAAGAACGCGCCCACCAGCACGGCCATCACCGCAAGACCCTTGCCGCTCTGCCACCGGTTGAACGGCGGCGCGTCGATCTTGGGTATTGTGAAGCGCCGGTGCCACCGGCCGGCCGTCCGCGCGCAGATGACGGTCCAGACAGCAACGAGACCCAGCAGCGTTGGCGTGAGCGCGTGCGCGAAGTACCCCGCGAAGGAGAGCTGAAGCGTTTGCCCAATAAGCATGTTCTGGGGATTGCCAATCAGTGTCGCGGCGGAACCAACATTGGCCGCGCACGCCAGACCCAGCAGGAACGGAACGGGGTCCAGCTCCTTCCTGCGGCAGCCCTCGACCAGCACAGGCGCAACGGCCAGACACACGATGTCGTTGCAGAGCAGCGCGGACAGCGCCGCCGTCACCGCAATCAACAACGCCAGAAGCGCGGCCGGGCGCACATCGAGCAACGCCAATGCGCGCGTGACCGCCGTGTAAAAGCCGCCCAGCCGGAACTGCGCCGAGACGACCATAAGGCCAAACAGGAGGCCCATCGTGGGCACGTCGATCGCGTCGCGGGCCTGCTCGGGTGACAAGGCTTCAGCCACGAGCAGGACAATCGCGCCAAGCAGCGCAACTCCGGTCCGGTCGATGGCCAGGCCCGGGAAACGGCCCAAGACCATGCCAAGATATACGGCAGTGAAGACAACGAGGACCAGGATGTTCATGGCAAAAGCCGGATTCCGCCCCCGGTTCTATCGCCACTGCAGCGCATAGATGTCGGCATCCTTCATCACGAAACGCAGCCGAATGGCCGTGCCCGCCAGCGCGCTCGCGTCGCTGTTGCCACGCCACGAAACGGCGCGCTCAATGAAATTGCCGATCAATTCCGCGCTGTCTTCCAGGGTATAGCCTTCCACGGGCGTACCGTCCGCCCGCTGGACCTCGACGCGCACGCCGCCTGCAGCCGAGCTCGCGAAATTGAGGTAGAGTTCTTTGCCGGAGAACACGAACGGCTTGGTGACGCACTCGCCGCCCCCGTAGGGAGCACGGAGGGACGCGAACCCGTCCGTGCGCAAGAGGTACCGCATCAGGCAGTGCGTCGGCTGTCCGTAGTGATGCTGCACGTAGAGCGACATCTCGTGGTCGCCTGTCGGCACGATGCCGCAGGCCGGATAGTTCGTGCGCGATGTCCAGTTTTCAAGACCGGCGCCCGGCCGGATGAACCCTTCCATGAACGTCCGGTCGTAACGCGTGCCGCCGCGGCTCGTCAAGAGCACGCCATCGCTGCAATCTCCGGAATAGGTAGGCGATACCCCGAACGCGGCCCCTTCTTCGTCGGATACGACGCGCCGCCCCGGCATGAACCGCGCCGCCGTCGCGATGTAGAGGTGCGGCGCACGGAAATAGGGCTGCGTCTGATTTGTGTACAGGTGTTCACGCGGCGTGCCCCCGTAGTCCATTTCGACGGGCGCGGTCCAGGCACGGAAATCGTCCGACGTTACCCGGCTGACGCTGCGGTAGCCCGCGAACTCCCCCTCGGACCACGTCCGATAGTAGCAGACATAACAGCCTTCCAGTTCCGACCAGAACGCAACATTCTGGGAATCGAACGCGCCTTCCGTGATTACTGGCGTATCCTGCATCTTGCGCCAGCGCAGGCCGTCGCCCGAAACGAATACGTGAAGGCCGGTCTCGCTCGTGCCGGCAAGCGCCTTGTAACGCTCCTCCGGCGCCACGCCCGGGCGCGTGTCCAGGAACGGCGCGAAATTGTGGGAAAAAGGCGCCTGCCCCGCGAGAATGACATTGTTGTCCTCATCGCCGTCGATTTCGAAGAGTCCAAGTTCTGGTTTTGTCCAGTGAACACCGTCGGTGCTCTCCGCATAGCACGTCACCTCGGCGTCGGATCCGTCCTTGCCAGACTGGGGCAACCCCCTGTAGTACATGCGGAAACGGTCGCCATCCTGGAACACGGTCACGTAGCCGCAGTGACGCCCTTCCCAGGGTGCGTCGAACGTCAGCGCGACATCTGCCGGCTGCGGCTCGTGCAAGCGCAGCGAGACGCCGTCCATGCGGTCTATGAGGTACGTATCAATAAACAACTCGCGGCGGCTGCCGACCTCGAGCGCATCCTGCGCGGCCGTAACCGCGCTGGCCAGCAGGAACAACCCAAACGTTATGCGGACGACGTTGTTCATAGTGATTCCCTCCGGTTGGACAACCGACGCCACCATAGCAATTCCTCGCCGGGGCGCGCCACAAAGGGCGTCAATCGCTTCGCGGGCTGTCTTGCAGGTTCACTGACTTGCCGCTGCGTTTCACGCAGACTGCGGGAGCTTGTTAGCGCTTTTCCCGGGTCGCGCGGTGCAGGGCGCCACTCGAGCGCGAAACACAAACACGCCCCACGGGCGCTCACGCACGGTTCTGCGCCTTGGGGCGTGCCGCTATTGAATTGGCTGACGCGGTTCAGGCCTGGTCGGCGGCCTTCAACTCCTCGACAAACCCGATGTACTGGTTCATCGCCTCTTCCTGCGAGGTGCCCTCCAAGGCTTTCCACGCGTCGTACTTGAACCGGCCCATCGGATTCAACATGCCGGGCCGTTCCCCCGTGCAGTCGCCCGCCGACGCCTGCTTGTACAGCGCGTACAGGCGAAGTTTGGCCATGTTATCCGGCGCTTGGGACAGTTGCGTGACTTCCTGGCTGGCTTTCTCGAACCGGGCTTTCAGATCCTCAGACATGGACTACTCCCCTTCACTGTTTAGTTCAATTAAACCGCTAAAGACTCGATTTCCTCCGGGTTTTATACCCGAATCGCGCCCCGCTTTGCAAGCCCGCACGCCTTGGCCCCGTTTCCCGATGCGCCTGGCCGCGCCGGCAGCCTGGACACATCGACGTGACGTACGTGAACCTGGGCGGAACTCGACAGTTGAATCCGCTTCCCGTCGCGGTATAACGTGACGGTTGCCGGATGAAACGGAGGCCGGCTCTGCTGGAAAGCGAGCGCGCCAAGGGATAGCCCGGCGGGACTCATCATCAAGACGATGGGCGGAGGGGCGGGGCGAGCAATTGACGTCC
>JAGMZX010000061.1:16972-30275 GCA_018005585.1 Candidatus Hydrogenedentota bacterium
GGCCGCCATGCCATGATCGTTCTGACGAAGGACGGCAAGCCCTTGCCCGACGCGGAGGGCAGCATGCGCACCTATTTCCCCGGAGACAAGTATCTGTGCCGCAGCGTGATGTATCTGGACACGATCGAAATTCACGTGGTCCCGGGGGTCAAGGAACGTCCCGAACACGCTGACGCGAAGGAACAATAATCGCCCGAGGAAGGCTGGATGACGTGCATCGAGCTGGCAAAGCACCTTCGCGACTCGGGAAAGGCTCAGGCCGTCCCAGCCTTCGGGTGCTGCTCGTTCCCCAATAGGTCGTCCCGCGTGGCACCCGGTCACGCGGAGTTGTCCTGCACGGTCTAAAGCGCAAAGCGGAAACAGGTTATGATTCTGCGTCTTTCGGCATATGGGCGTGCATCGCTAATCCCGTCCCCGGTCAACCGGATGATGGCGCAGTTCGCCACGGATTTCCGCGATGGGATGGATATAAATCTGGGGGTAGGTTACGTCAACGAGCGGACCATCCCGGACCGGCGTCTGGTCGAGGCGCTCGCGGAAGTGGCCGCGCACCCGGAACGCCATCGGCGCGCGTTCAATTATGGGGGGCCGCAAGGTTCCCCGAACCTGATCGGGGCTCTGCGGCGTTTCTACCTCAAACACGGCATCGGCGGTGTTAGCGAGGCTCTGCTGGCGCACAAGGAAATACTGATTGGCCCGAGCGGCGCGACAAGCATTCTGGAAGCGCTTGCGGACGTGCTCGAACCGGGCATCGTCATCACCGCAGACCCGATGTATTACATCTACTGCAATTACCTGGAGCGCAAAGGGTTCCGCGTGGTTACCGTGCCAGAAGACCACGAAGGCATTGACCCTGACCGTCTGGAAGAACGCCTGGCGGGGCTTGGCTCGGCCGCGCAGGACCTCGCTTTCTTCTATGTAGTCACGATAAACAACCCGAGTTGCACGATCCTGTCGAATGCGCGCCGCCGCCGGCTGGTTGAAATCGCCGCGGCATGGTCGCGCAAGCTGGGCCGGACCGTGCCGCTCTTCTTCGACCAGGCCTATGAGTGGCTCCTGCATGACGTCGGGGCGGAGCGGCCGGTGTCAGGGCTGTGTTTCGACCAGGCCGATGCCGTGTACGAGATAGGGACTCTCTCTAAGGTGCTGGCACCTGCCTTGCGTGTTGGATTCATGATCGGGGCGCGTGGTCCACTGATGGACGCCGTCGTACAGAAGACGAGCGACGTAGGGTTCAGCGCGCCCTTGGCCAACCAGGAAATCGCCGCCTACCTGATCGACCATCACATTCGCGAGCAACTCGAGTACGTCAACGCGGGCTATCGCGTGAAGGCGCGGGCGGTGCGCGAGGGGGTCGACGCGGCGCTCGGGCCGCTGCTGAGCGACTGCACCGGCGGCCACGCGGGTTTCTACTTTTATCTCACCTTCCGCGACGTGGAGACCGGCACGGCGTCGCCGTTTTTCCGGTATCTGACCCGCACGACGGGCGACCCGGCAATCGACGGCACAGCCGCAATGCGCAAGCCGCGCGTAATTTACATCCCCGGTGAATACTGTGTGCATCCGGAGGGCCCGTCCAGCGCACAGGGCCGGCGGCAATTGCGCCTCTCGTACGGGTTCGAGGAAACGCCCGTGATCCTCCAGGCGCTCGAGTATCTTCGGGAGGCCGCCGATTACGCGGCGGCGCAAAGTGAGGGCGTTCGCCATGCCCGGTTCGGCGCCTGACGGCCGCGGCGGCGCGGCGCCGCTCGTTTCGGTAATCGTTCCGTGCTTCAATCAGGGGCGCTATCTGACCGAAGCGGTGGAAAGCCTCATCGCGCAGACGTGGCCCCATTGGGAGTGCATCATCGTCGATGACGGCTCGACGGACGACACGGCGGCGGTCGCGGCGCGTCTCGCCGCGCGCGACGGGCGGGTGCGCTGGGTGTCGCAGGCAAACCGCGGCCTCGCGGGCGCGCGCAACCGCGGCCTCGACCAGGCCCGGGGCGCGTATCTCCAATTCCTCGATGCGGACGACCTGCTGTTGCCGGAGAAGTTCGCAGCGCAGATTGCGGCGGCAGGGAACGCGGGGGGGCCCGGCGTGGTCTATTGCAGGACCCTGTTCCGGCTGGAGAACGGCGGCGCGGAAGACTCCGCCATCGCGCCTTTCATGAGACTGGATGAGGCGCGGCCGCGCCACAGCCTTGCGGCGCGATGGGAAGACGGCCTCTCCATCCCGTGCCAGGCCTTCCTGTTCGATGCGCGCCTGTTTCGCGAGCCGCCGCAGCGCTTCGAGGAATCCTTGCCAAATCATGAGGATTGGGAATGCTGGATGCGCGTGTTCGCACGGGGTCCGGCGCTGTATTTCGTGGACCGCGAACTGGCCGTGTACCGCCGTCACCCGGTGGCCATGTCGCGCGATGCCGTGCGCATGACCGCCGGCTGGCTGGCCGCGCTGCGCCTGCAATACGCGCGCAGTGAAAATGACGCCGGGTTGCGCGGCGTGCTTGCGAAGCGCATCCGGGAGGCGGAACGGGAATTGCGCCGCTTGCAGGGCACGGCCGCGACGGGTTCCGCCGCGCACGGCGCCGCGGCGCGGATGCTGCGCCCGCTGCTCGGTGCGGAACGGGTCGAACGGTTGCGCCGCTTCCTGCGTCGCGAACCGGCGCTCAGCGCGCCCGCGCCGCCGCGCGTGATCAGCGCCCGCCTGGGTCATCGCGTGGCGAATCTGCTCCGGCGCTTTTTCAGCGAACGTACCGTGCGCCGGCTGCGCCGCTTCCTGCGCCGCAACCCGGGACTCTGAACGATTCCCGCGCGTGCTTGCCTCAGCGGCGGGCCCGATTCTCGATTGCGATCCGCGCGTTACGCGCTATCCCGGGTTGTTTCGCGCGCCGCACGGGCGTGCCCGCAAAACACGCGTCGAACGCGGCTTCGTCCATTTCACTCAACATCTTCAGGTCCGGATTGGCCACGCCGGGCCGGGAAGTGAAGGCGGGTTCGTCCGTCGCTCTCACGGAACGGTTCCAGGGGCATGCCTCCTGGCAGATGTCACAGCCGAAGACCCAATCTCCGAAGGCCGGGCGCAGCACTTCGGGAATTTCGCCGCGGTTCTCGATGGTGTGGTACGAAATGCACAGCCGCGAATCGACCACGCCTGGCGCGACGATAGCCTGCGTCGGGCAGGCGTCCAGGCATGCCCGGCATGAGCCGCAGTGGCCGCGCGCGGCCGCATCCGGCGCGAGTTCCACCGTCGTCAGGATTACGGCCAGGAAGAACCACGAGCCCAGGTCGCGGCGCAGCACTAGGCTGTTCTTGCCGACCCAGCCGACGCCCGCGCGCGCGGCCCACGCGCGTTCGAGCACGGGCCCGCTGTCAATGCAACAATAGCAGCGCGCCTCCGGAATCATCGCCTCGATGCGCGCCGCCAGACGCCGAAGCGGGCGCCGCAGCACCTTGTGATAATCGCGGCCGCATGCGTACATCGCCACCTTGCCGGTCCCCGGCGGCTGCGCCTGCCGCCGCTGATAGTGGTTGCGCGCCACGACCACGACGGATTGCACGCCCGGCAGCACCAGTTCCGGATGCTGACGCGCGGGCCGGCTCCGCGCCAGCCAGGCGATGCCCGCGTGATACCCCCGCGTCAGCCATTCCCCAAGCCTGTCTTCCGGGTCAGCCGGGCCCGCCGCCGCAATACCGCACGCGTCAAAGCCCAGTTCGCGCGCGGCGCGCTTGATTTCGTGCGCGCGCAGGAGGGGCGTCGCGTCCCGCAGGCCGACGCCGTGCTCGCGATTATGGGGCACGGTACGTTCCACCAAGGCATTATAGTGCCCCGGCTGGCGCCGGGAAAGACCTGCCACCCGGAGACTTCACCAGAGCGTTGCCGGAGCGCCCACGAACGCCGCGCCGGACGCGCTTCTGTTGTGCCGCTCGTCCGCCTTTCCGTAGAATCGCGCCTGCATTCCGGACAACAACGCAATACCGGGGTATTCCACCATGAAACAGCGTACCGGCAAGAAACGCACCGCTCATATCGTCTCGCACACGCATTGGGACCGGGAGTGGCGATTCCCCATCTGGGAAACACGACTGATGCTGCTGGATTTCATGGACGAACTGGTGGAGGTGCTCGAATCGGGCAAGTACCCGGGCTTCCTCATGGACGGCCAAGTGTCGCCGGTGCTGGACTACCTCGAAGTGCGGCCCGAAATGGCCGGACGCGTCAAGTCGCTTGTCCAAGCGGACAAGCTCCAGGTCGGGCCGTGGCTCTACCTGCCCGATGAATATCCGGTCGACGGCGAGTGCATGGTGCGCAACCTGCTCTGGGGGCACCGGCGCGCGGCGGAGCTGGGCAAAGTCTTCAACGTGGGTTATACCTCCTTTGGCTGGGGCCAGACGGCGCAACTGCCACAGATTTACGCGGGTTTCGGCATGGACGTCGCGATGATCGGCAAGCGCGTGGGCAAGCACCGCGCGCCGCGATGCGAGTTTCTCTGGCGCGGCCCGGACGGCTCGGAACTGCTGGCGACACGCTTCGGCGAACTGGGCCGTCAGAACTTCTACTTCAAGGTGCATCTCTCCGCGTTGTTCGGCGTAGACCACGAGGGGCCGGAATGGGTCTACCACTGGGCGGACGGCGGCGTCGCGTTCCACCGCGCCGACCCCGAGCAGATGGAGCAAGACCACGCGCGCGTCGACGCGCCCGCGCGCTGGTTTCCGGAAACGATCACGCCGGAGATGATCGAAGCCGTGTGGGACACCATGAGGGAAAGCGTGCTCGCGGACGACCGGCTCATGATGAACGGCTGCGACTACACCGCCAGTCAGCCCCTATTCCCGGAAATGGTTGAGCGCCTTAACGAGGTGGACCCGGACCCCAACCGGCAGTGGGTACACACGACCATGACCGAATACGTGCGCCTGATGCGGCGCCGAATCGTTCGCGAGGCATTGACCGTTGTTGAAGGCGAACTGCGCGACGGCCCAGCGATGGCCGTGACGGGCAACGCGCTCACGACACGGCTCTATATCAAGCGGCTCAACAAGCATGCTCAGAACATGCTGCTGCGTTTCGCCGAACCGCTGAGCGCCGCGGCGGCCATGGCGGGCGCGCCGTATCAGGACGCGCTGCTCCGCAAGGCTTGGGAGTTCCTGCTGGCCGCGCATCCGCATGACTCCATCAACGGCGTAACGCAGGACAAGACGGCGCAGGATGTGGCGGACCGTTTGAACCAGGTTGTGGACTTGTCGCAGTCGCTGGGCAACCGCGCCATGCAGGAACTCGTGCGGCGCATCGACACGTCCGCGTTTGCGGACGGCGACGTGCTGCTGGTCGCGTTCAATCCCCTTCCATACGCGCGGCGCGAGGTGGTCGAGGCCTACGTCAACATGCCCGCCGACCCGGTGAGCACGAATTGGCCGTTCATGCCGGAAGCGTTGCAGTTGTTCGACGCGGACGGCGCGCCGCTGGGCACGCAGTGGATGGGCTTTTCGCGCGAACGGTATTGCGTCGGCGAAGTGCACACGCGCGCATTCCCCTTCGAGTGCCTCCGGCACCGCTTGTTCTTCGACACGGGCGAAGTGCCCCCGGGCGGGTACAAGGTCTTTCGCGCGGGCACGCGCAGGGACATGCAGGGCGACGCCGCGCCTTGGTCGGATTCGCTCGCGCGCACGCACACGCTCTTGCAGACGCCGAATGTTCTCGAAAACGCGCACCTGCGCGTCGAAATGCAGCCGAACGGGACCTTCGACCTGCACGCGAAGCGGCTCAACGCGGTTTTTCGCGGGCTCAACTACTACGAGGACCGCGGCGAGCACGGGGACTACTGGATCAACCATCGCCCCATGTTCGACGCGGCGCACACGTCGCTCGGCTGCGCCGCGCGCATCTGGAGCGAGGAAGCGGGCCCCATGCAGGCCACCCTGGCAAGCGAAATCACGATGACCCCGCCCCGCAAGGGCAACAAGGAGCTGCAACGGCGCGGCGACGACGAAGCGGACCTCACCATCCGCACGGCGGTCACGTTGCGCGCGGACGAAGAGTGCGTCGAGGTCAACGTCTCCTTCGAAAACCGGCACGAGGACCACTTCCTGCGCGTCATGTTTCCGACGGGCCTCTCCGGGGCCATGTTCGCGGACGCGGGCGGCCATTTTATCGTGGACCGCAGGCCTATCCGGCCGCAGGGCCCGACCCCGGACAGCGCGTGGCCCGACATGGGCACGCTGCCGCACAACCATTTTGTGGATTTGAGCGACGGCGCCCTGGGCATGGCGTTTCTCAACGATTCCCTGATGGAATACGAAGTGCTGGACAATGCGGAGCGCACCGTCGCCTTGTCGCTGCTCCGCGCGGTCCGGAACTGGCTATGCACCGAGACGCGCGTCGGCTCCGGGTTCCCGTCGCAAAAGGGCGGGCAGTGCCTGGGCCGCCACGACATCCGTTACGCGATCTATCCGCACGCAGGCGACTGGCGGGAAGCGAATGTGCCTCTGGCAGCGGAGCGGTTCAATGCGCCGCTGCGTCTCGTGCAGACCCGCGCCAACAAAGGCGCGCTGCCCGCGAAACAGGCATCCTTGTTCGCCGTAGACAATCCGGCGTTGCGGTTTTCGGCGCTCAAGAAGGCGGAAGATCGAAACACCTTTTTGCTCCGGCTCTACAACCCCACGGCGGAACCCCTGAAAGGCTCGGTCACGTTCGCGGCGCCTGTGAAACAGGCTTGGGCAGTCAGCCTCAATGAGCGGCGAGAGCAGCCGCTTGCCGTGAAACGCAATCACGAGATACCGGTCGAAGTGAGCCCGTATAAAATCATCTCCGTGGAGATACAAACGCGCTAAATGCGGCGCGGCCCCTGGATTGTCGAGCACAAGTTCGGATGTTAAAATGACGTGTAGACGCAGCGTCCTCACCGCATAGGCGTTCTGACACGCGTGCGATGCCGGAGATGGTCGTGGACACGAAAACGAACCCAGTCCTGCGCCTTGCCGGAGACGAGGCGGCGGCGCCCGTGGCGCAGGCGCGGCAGTTGGGGCCGTTCGAGCGGCTATGGCAACGCCTGATACGCTCGTATGTATATCACGTCATCGTGCATATCACGGACCGCTGCAATCTGCGGTGCAAAACCTGTTTCGTTGAATTCGGGCGTAACGACCTCACGGTCGAACAGGCAGCACTGCTCGCACGGAAACTGGGACACATCCCCTCGTTGGACATCGGCGGCGGCGAACCGTTTCTCCATCCGAGAATAATCGAAATCTGCAAGCAATTCCGCTTCGGAACGGTCACCATCCCGACAAACGGTCAATTTGCGGACCGGGTCGTGAACAAGGCGCGCGAACTGGTCGCAGCTTTCCCACGCGCTGTAACGCTTGCGGTATCCATCGACGGTTTCGAGGAAACCAACGACGCCGTTCGCGGCCCGGGCAGCTTCAAGAAGGCCCTGGAAACATATCGCCGCCTGCGCGAGATACCAGACCTCACCGTGAAGGTCAATACGGTGGTCACGAACCGGAACATCGACGAACTGGCCGCGTTTGTGCGCTATGTACGCGGGCTCGCGCCGGATTATCACTCGCTGCTACTGCTGCGAGGCGACCCGCTGGCCCCGGAGGAGGTGCATCTGCCTGACGCGACTGCGTTGCGCCTCTGCACGCCGGAACTCTTCCGCACTCTGCGCACCTACACGTACGGCAATCGCTGGAACGTATTCGCGCGCTACCTGAAGGCCAACTACCAGGAGTATATGTGGCGCGTTTCGCTGCGGCTGATTGAGGAAAAACGCGCCGTGTTCCAGTGCAAGGCGCCCCATTACAGCAAAGTCATCTACGCGGATGGCACGGCATCGATGTGCGAATTGAAGCCGAGACTCGCAAACCTAATCGGCGAGGATGCAGATGTTGCCGAAGCGCGATTCCGCGCGAATCTCGATGCCTTCGAGGCGGAGCATGGCTACTGCTATTGCACCCACAACTGCAACATGGCCGAAAACATCATGACTCATCCGCTCTCGGTCGTGAAAATCATCCTTGGAATCCTCCACTGATGGCGGCGCCCACCGTATCCGTCGTTATTCCGGTGCACAACCGCACCGGCGACCTGACCACACTGCTCGCCCAGTTGAATGCGCAACACACCCTTGATTTCGAAGTAGTCGTCGTGGACGACGGGTCGTCCCCGCCCGTATGCGAGTCGATCCGGCCCGAGTTCTACCGGTTCAAGCTCGTACTGCTGCGCCGCGAAACGTGCGGTGGGATCGGCGCGGCCCGCAACAGGGGCGTGCGCGCCGCCTCAAGCGACCTGATCCTGTTCGTCGATAGCGATTCGCAAGTACTCGACCCTGAGTATATCGAAAAGCACACCGCTAATTGCCGGCAGGGCGTGCCCGCGCTTGGCATTGCGCCCGGCAATCCGTTTGTGCTGCACGGCAGGGTAATCGGAATCCACTCTACATATGCTGGTTACTCTTTCGGTTATTCAAACTGGTTTGTGTCTTGCATGCCGCGCGCACGCACCATCGAAGATCACCACGTACCCGCAAACAACACCTGCGTGTCCCGTGATGTCTTCGACCGCGTGGGCCTCTTTGACGAGGGATTGGAAGTCGCGGAGGACATCGATTTTGCTTTCCGCTGCCGCAAGCTTGGCGTGCCGCTCGTATATGTGCCCGATTTGCCCTTGCACCACGCGGACCGGGACTCGTTCCGCGACTTGTGGCGCAGCTTCGTGAAGATGGGCGAATTCGCGTGGCGCGTGCACGAATCGCATCCCGGTTCGCCCTACCGGTACTGCTATCCTTTCAACCGGGTCACAGGCTGGCTCTATTTCTTGCCGTTGTCGGTCCTGCTTACCGTATACATCGTCGGACGGTGGCTCGCGTCCGGTGACCTGCGAGTGCTTTTCTACGTTCCCGGCATCCATTTCGCGAACGTGGCCTATTGCGTCGGCGTCTGCAAGGCGTTGCGTGCGGCCGGTTCGCGCCATGCCCCCTCTTCCGGGTAACATGCGCGGCAAGCGCCGATGCGGGGCGCGTCTGACCGGAAGGGATAACGCAGTATGACACGATGCATAATCTGCCTGATGTTGGGCATCCTTGCCGTCTTGACCGTGGAGGGGCCCTGCATGGCCGCAATGTCCGAGTGGAATGTGGTCGATTTTGGCGCAAAGGGTGATGCGTCCGCGGATTGCACCCCGGCGTTTCAACTGGCGCTTGACGCGGCGCACGCGGCCAACGGCGGCGTCGTGTTCGCGCCCACGGGCCGCTACCGTTTCGAAGGCGTGCTGAACGTGCCCGAAGACGTGACGCTGCGCGGCGTGTACGCTTACGCCCCCGCGCATGCGGGGCTGCGCGACGAGGACCGCCCCAAACCCGTATACGGAAGCGTGCTCGAACCGCACGGGGGCGCCGGCAGCGAGGACGGCGCGCCGTTCATTACCTTGCAGGCAAACGCTGTGCTCCAGGGGTTTACGGTCCACTACCCCGGCCAGGACCCGAAAGGCGCGGCGCCCGTGCCCTACCCCTACACCATCGCGATGCGCGGCAACAACCCGGCGATTATGGACGTTCAGTTGCTGAACCCATACAACGCCATCGACGCTTCGCAGAACCAGCGAGCCCTCATCCGGAATATCCACGGCCAGCCCATTCATATCGGCATCTTCGTGGACAGGGTCTACGATATCGGGCGCATCGAGAACGTCCACTGGAACCCGTGGTGGAGCATCGGCACGCCCATATACGAATGGCAGACCGAGAATGGCGTGGGGTTTATCTTCGGGCGCACCGATTGGCATTACGTGCTCAACACGTTCTGCTTCGGCTACGCCATCGGCTACCGCTTCATCGAAACGGAAGACGGCGCCTGCAACGGTAATTTCCTCGGCATCGGCGCGGACGACTGCTACACCGCCGCTGTCCAGGTGGAGCAAAGCGCCCCTTACGGCCTCCTCATTACCAACGGCGAGTTCGTCTCGTTTCATGGGGATGACCCGACGATGGTCCGCGTATTGGAACAACACGCCGGCACGGTCCGTTTCGTCAACTGCGCGTTCTGGGGCCCCTGCAACCGGGTCGCTGTAGTCGACGGCAAGGGCACCGTCGGGTTCAGCGACTGCACCTTCGTGCAATGGGGGCCGCGCGCGAAGGACTTGCCCGCCATCGACGCGCTGGGCGGCACACTGCTGGTCCGCGGCTGCGAATTCAAGCAGGACAAGCTTCAGGTCCGCCTCGCCACGGGTGTCGAGCGGGCGCTGATATCGGAGAATGTGCTCGCGGGCGAGAAGCGTATCGAGGACCATGCGGACGGCAGGACAATAATCAAAGACAACCTGGAAGCGCCGCGCGAGCGGAAATCATCCAGCCGCAGAGGCGCACGCCGCGAATAGACACGGCTTGTCACATGTTCCCTGACACGGTTGTTAAGTATGCTTGACAAGCCCCGCAGGTTGCGATAAGCTAAGAGAGGCAGGGCCCGCCTTCCGAATGGAATGCCCTATTGGCGTCACGGGTGGCCCGTGCCAAGACTCGGCGTCGCACCGTCAGGGAGACTGCATGGCAAGTTCACGACATGTGACACTCGTACGGCCCCCCGTAGTGGTCAACGCGATGACCATGAATCAGGGACCAGGCTCCCCGCCATTGTCTCTGGCATGCCTGTCAGCGGTCCTGAAGCGGTCCGGCTACCGGGTAACGGCAATAGACGCGTTCGGGGAATCGACTACTCGCCTCACACAGATTGAGCAATGGCCCTTTTACGGCTGCGGCCTCACCACGGAGGAAATCATTGCGCGCATTCCGGCCGATACGTGCCTGATCGGCGTTTCCTGCATGTTTTCCAACGAATGGCTGTGTCATAAGCGCGTTATTAACGCTATTGCCGAGCGCTTCCCCGGCATTCCGATTATTGTCGGCGGAGAACACGCCACGGCAGCGCCCGATTACGTGCTGCGCTCCTGTCCCGGCGTACTGGCGTGCGTCTTGGGAGAAGGCGAGGACACGCTGCTCGACCTGCTGGATGCGATCGAGAGTGGACGGTCCCTCGACACCGTGGCCGGGTTGTTGTACCGGCCCGCTTCCGGGGCAGACTTCGTTCGGACCGGTCCCCGGGCGCGCATCAGGAAACTGGACGAGTTGCCATGGCCGGATTGGGATGAGATTCCCCTCGACAAGTACCTCGCCTCCGGGGTGGGCATGGGCGTAGTCCATGGCAGGAACATGCCCATGCTGGCGTCGCGCGGGTGTCCCTACAAATGCACCTTCTGCTCGAATCCGCAGATGTGGGGCAAGTTGTGGAACGTGCGGTCCGTTGAAGACGTAGTCGCCGAGATGAAGCACTACAAGCAGAAGTACGACGTCGACAGCTTCTCTTTCTATGACTTGACGGCGATTGTCCGCCGCGACTGGGTGGTAGAGTTCGTCCGCTTGCTCAATGAAGAGCGGATGAATATCCGGTGGTACATGCCTATTGGCACCCGTTCGGAGGCGTTGACTCCGGAAATCGTGGCCCAATTGCGTGCTTCCGGCTGCATCACGCTCGTTTTCGCGCCGGAAAGCGGTTCCGAAATTACCCTCCAGCGTATTCAGAAAAAAGTGGACCTCGAAAAGATGGTAACGTCGTTGCGCGCGTGCCGGCGGGAGGGCGTCTTCTCGAAGGTCCACGTCATCGTTGGGTTCCCCGGCGAAACCTGGACCGAGATTCTCAAGAGCATGCGCTTTATTGTCCGGCTTGCCTGGGTAGGCGTCAACGATGTGGCCGTATATGCGTTCGTGCCCTATCCCGGCAGCGTGTTCTATGAAGAACTGAAGACCACAAAAGGCTTCCCGGCTGAGGGCGACCCCTTCGACCTCTTCCTCGCATACAGTTGTAATAACAATTATGCGGGTGTCTGCTCGTGGGATGAGAACCTCACCGACCTGCAGCTGCGCCTGTTGTGCATGGGCGCTTCCCTGATGTTCTATATGATCGAATTTCTGCTGCGGCCTTGGCGCCTCGGCGCCACCTGCTACCGCCTTGTAACCGGGCGCCCAATCACCCTGCTCGAAAGGATGATTGCCACCCTGGCACGCAGGAATGTCCATATCCTGCTGTCCAAGCTTCGCCTGACCGGACTGCACACGCGCTGGAAGACTCCTCGAGAGCGCTTGAACACACGCTAACGCTGCTCCCTCTCGCCTGTACATCGCGGAGGCTGCCCTGTTTTCGTCGCTAAGTACTTGCCCCGAATCTACTTAGCCGCCGATTTCGGCGTGAAGTGTTACATGTTCAGAATAGGTGTATTGGTATGTTGACAATTAGTGTGTCATCAGTCACACTGGAGAAAGAAGGTTACCGCCGCGAAGTACACGGCGACTGCCGTGGGAACCATAAGTGAACGGTTCGGAGACCGTTCAGGGCACGTCGGTACGAGGTAAAGGGGGGGAAGGCTTGCAGGGATGGCCATACAGCATGTGGCTTTGGTACGGCCGCCCAATGTAGTTCACGGGCTGACCTTTGCGGCTTCGAATGGCGCGCCGCCGCTCGCTTTGGCGTATCTGGCCGCCGTGCTAAAGCGCCGGGGCCGGCCGGTGCGTGTCATCGACGCATTCGGCGAGGCAATGGATTGCTTTACCCCGATTGGTGACACTCCGTTTTCGGCAAACGGTCTTTCGACAGAAGAGATCCTGGCGCGCATCCCGAGGTGCCCCGCATTGGTCGGCGTGTCCTGCATGTTCTCAAACGAATGGCTTTGCCACCGCCGAGTCCTCAACTCGATCGCGCGCCAATTTCCAGGCGTGCCCCTGATAGTAGGCGGAGAACATGCCACCGCGGCCGCCGAGTACGTAATGAGCTCCTGTCCCGGTGTCACGGCCTGCGTGCTGGGCGAGGGCGAAGAAACGCTCCTCGAACTATTGGACGCCATCGAACAGGGCCGCCCCTTGGCAGCAGTGCCGGGGCTTTGCCTGCGCGGGCCGGACGGTACGTTCGTGCGCACCGGAGCGCGAACCCGCGTCAAGAACCTGGACACGCTGCCGTGGCCCGCCTGGGAAGAAATTCCCATCGAACGGTATCTGGCATCAGGTGTCGGTTACGGCGTTGTGCGCGGGCGGAACATACCGCTCCTGGCCTCGCGCGGATGCCCCTACAAATGTGCCTTCTGCTCAAACCGGCAGATGTGGGGCAAGCTATGGAACATCCGTTCGCCCGCGGACGTGGTGGCGGAAATGAAACACTACGTCAAACAGTACCGGGCCGAAAGCTTCTCTTTCTATGATCTCACCACCGTCATCCGTCGCGATTGGATTCTCGAGTTTACCAATCTGCTTATTGCGGAGAGATTAGACAAGCCGTGGCAAAT
>JAGMZX010000062.1:0-19400 GCA_018005585.1 Candidatus Hydrogenedentota bacterium
GCATTTCCACGAGTTCCGGATCGTACTTGCCGCCTGTAATCCGCGCCGCCAGACCCGGGCCGAAACCGCCCGGTCCGCAGTGCGTATGACTGGCGCCAAAGAGAATATCCTGTTCGGTGAGGGGCGTCTGAGCGGCGACCTTCTCGCGCACCAGCATCGCAAGATTAGGCGGAATGATAAGCATGTCGGCGCCGACAATGACCGCGGTGTCCTTGCCGTCGCTGAGCGCGAGCGCCTTGACGAAGAGCGGGTCGTGCACCCCCGTCGCGTTCTGGTCGTCCTCATATTTGTTCAGGAGCAGGTTCGAGGGCGTGATCTTGAACCGCGCGCCGTATCCGCCCATGGGCGTGCCGGGTTTCGGCGTGATGTCGCGGCGCGCCCAGCCGGCGCGCAGGCGGTCCGGCGTCGCCGCGAAATCGTTTTGAAGCGCGCCAGCGTCTATGGCCCGCAACGCCTCGTGATAGTAATCCGCCGTTTCGAAATTCGAGGATGCGTAGGTGGGCCAGGGGCCGACGAACGCCACGATTGCCGCGGCCAGGATCACGACCAGCAGAAAGATGACCAGCAGTATGCGTTTCATAATGCGCATGGAATTACCTCTCCTCGAAAGGGGTTGCGGGTGATTGCTCGCGCCGCCAAGAATGACGCGCTACCAGTCGACAGACGCCTTGATCACATTATCGGCGTTGTTCGCAACGAGTTCAAATGCCTGACTCGCCTCTTCCAGGCGAAAAGAATGCGTAATAAGGGAAAGCACGTCTACTTTCCCAGCATCCAGAAGCGCGATAGCGGCCGGATAATTGTGGCGAAACCGTCGGCACCACCGAAGCGTCAGTTCCTTCCGCCGCGCGTCGCTTACTGCTATCGCGTCGTAATCATTGCCTGAGATGCCCGTAAGCACACAGCGGCCGGCCGGTCGTGCAATCCGGCAGACCTGCGCCAGCGGTTCGCCCCGGTTCGAGCAGTCGATGGCCACATCTACGCCCCGGCCGTCCGTTTCCCCGAGAATACGGCCGACCGTGTCCTCCCGCGATGCGTCGATGGCCCGGTCGACGCCGTATCGCGCCGCGGCTGCAACGCGGTAGGCCAGCAAGTCCGACCCGTAAAGCTTGCACACTCCCGAAAGCTTGAGCACCTGCGCCACAAGCAGGCCGATGGTACCCAGACCGATGACGGCGGCGGTTTCGCCTGCCTTGACCTCGGCGAGTTCCACGGTGTGCAGCGCCACGGCCAGCGGTTCGAGCATGGCCGCCGCGGACGGGCCTACCGCATCCGGAACGCGATAACAGAAGCCCGCATGAACGGTCATATAATCGCGCAGCGCGCCGTCGCAGCCTGGTCCGCCCGGAAAATACATCGCACGGCACACGTTGTAGTGTCCGCTGCGGCACCATTCGCATTGCATGCAAGGAATGCCCGGCTCGACCGCAACGCGCTTGCCCACGAGAGCCGCGTCCGCCGCGGTGCCCGTGGATTCCACGATACCCGCGTACTCGTGCCCCAGAATGGTTGGTCCCGCGAGCACCTGGTTGCCGATGCGTCCTTCGAGATAGTAATGAACGTCAGAGCCGCAGACTCCCACCGACTCGAGACGCACAAGCGCCTCATGCGGTTTCGGAACGGGCTTTTCCACATCGATGACACGCAATTGTCGCGGTGCGACCCACTGGACGGCTTTCATCTTGCTTCTCCGGCCCCGCAATCCGGCACGATGATAGGCATTCGCTGCGCCATGAGGCAAATGAGGGCAATGCGTTTCTAAACCACGCCTCAGATGCATAAGAAGCGTACGGTTGCGGACTTCATACCTGTCCTGCTGGGGAGAGCTGTCAGGTGTTCGCGGCGCTCCGCGACAAGGCGTGTTCCCGGGCCCGGACAAGGCGGGCAAGCATGGAATTGGTGGGGCAGGGGACGCCGTGCAACTCGCCATGGCGCACGATGGCCCCGTTGAGTGCGTCGATTTCGGTGCGCCGGCGCCGCCGGAAATCTTCGCGCATGCTGGCATAGTGCGCGGCCGTTGGCGGAATCAACACTTGGAACAGCAGGTCGATATAGGACTCGGCCGTGGCCGGCTTGAGCCGCACGCCCATCGCATCCGCCACCGCATAAACCTCCTGCACGACCTCGCGCAGGATACTCCGCGTGTGCTCGGTTTCAAGCAGCACGCCGTAGGGAACGTCCAGCAGGCCGGACAACGGGTTCAGGGCGCAGTTGTAGGTGACTTTCGACCATAGCACCGTGGCGATTTCGTCCGTATAGACCGTCGGGATTCCCGCATTGTTCATGGCGGCGGCGATGGCGCGCACTCGCTCCGCGGGTGTGGCGGGGTCATACGTGCCCAAAGCCGTCGGATCCGCGATGACCGTGACCTCGACCCAGCCCGGCTCGCGCAACCACGCCCCGAAGATGGCGCGCGCGCCGAACGTGCGAGGCCAGCCAATGACTTCCGCGATGACCTCCGCGTTTCCCAGTCCGTTCTGGTAGGAACAGACAAGCGTGCCCGGCCCGAGAAACGGCGCGAGTGACGTGATTGCCGCGTGCGTGTCATACGACTTCACCGTCAGAAGAACGAGGTCAAGCGCGCCCGGAGTCAATTCTTCTACACCGGCGCACGGATGCACCGTCGCAACATGGTGCTCGCCCCAGATGCCGGTGATCCGAAGGCCGTGCGCGCGGATGGCATCCATATTGCGCGGGCGGCCAACCAGCGTCACATCGTGCCCGGCTTTGGCCATGAAACCGCCCACAACCGTGCCCAACGCGCCCGCGCCCATCACCAACATGCGCATGACCAGACTACTCCCGTTGCCGCAAGACTTGTTTCCCGTCCGTCCCCATTCTGACCGATAGGGTACCGATTAGGGGCGGGCAGTTCCAGCCTTCACCGTTGCGGAGCGGTTGCAGGGACGAGTCCTTCGGCGGCGCCCCTGGACCGAGGCGTGTCTGGGGGCCGCAAGAGCGCTGAGAGTGCGGATTCCTGGTTCGTTGCAAAGTAGTGCGGTTCTGTGTCGTTCTGCAACAGGAGTGACCCACAGTCCGCGGATTTTCCCAGGATAAGCGCAAGAATGCGCTTGGCACGCGGCTTGTTTGCCTGCCAGGAGTATACTCTCGACCAGGACAAGGAGCGGTGAGAAATGCGTTTTGACAGACTGACGATACGGGCGCAAGAAGCGCTATCGGCCGCGATGGACCTCGCCTCGGGGCAGAAGCATCCCGAAGTCACGTCATTGCACGTGCTGGCGGCGCTGCTGGAACAGGACCAGGGCGCAGTGGTCTCGATCCTGCAGCGCATAGGCGTTCATCCGGGGCAGTTGGCAGGCGAGATTCAGTCCGCGCTGGCGCGCTTGCCGCGGGTGAGCGGCGGCAGCGCGAACCCGAGCCTGAGCGCGGAAGCGCAGCAGGCGCTCGAGGCTGGCTGGCGCGCGGCCCAGACACTCCGGGACGAATACCTCAGCACCGAGCACGTCCTGCTCGGCGTGATCGAGCACGGCCGGGGCGACGCGGCGCAGTTGCTCAAGCGTTTTGGCGCGACGAAAGAGGGCGTGCTCGAGGCGCTTCGCGAAGTGCGCGGCACGCAGCGGGTCACGGACCCGAACGCGGAGACGACATACGACGCGCTGCAGAAATACAGCCGCGACCTGACGCAACTCGCGCGGGCGGGCAAGCTGGACCCGGTAATTGGCCGGGACGATGAGGTGCGCCGCGTGATCCAGGTGCTCAGCCGCCGTACAAAGAACAACCCGGTGCTCATCGGCGAGCCGGGCGTGGGCAAGACCGCGATTGTCGAGGGGCTGGCCCAGCGCATCATCGCGGGCGACGTGCCCGAAGGACTGAAGAACAAGCGGGTCGCTGCGCTGGACATGGCGGCCTTGATCGCCGGCGCAAAGTTCCGGGGAGAGTTTGAAGAGCGCTTAAAGGCATTGCTGAGCGCAGTCCAGCAAGCTGAAGGACAAGTTATCCTGTTCATTGATGAGTTGCACACGCTCGTGGGCGCGGGCGCGGCGGAAGGCGCAATGGACGCGTCGAACATGCTGAAACCGGCGCTGGCGCGCGGCGAACTGCACTGCATCGGCGCGACCACGCTGAACGAATACAAAAAACACGTCGAAAAAGACGCGGCGCTCGAACGGCGGTTCCAGCCGGTGCTCGTGAAGGAGCCCGATGTGGAGAGCACAATCGCGATTCTACGCGGGCTCAAGGAACGCTATGAGGTGCATCACGGAGTGCGCCTGCAAGATTCGGCGCTGGTCGCGGCGGCGCACCTCAGCCATCGCTACATCTCAGACCGGTTCCTGCCGGACAAGGCCATCGACCTGGTCGACGAGGCAGCGTCGCGACTGCGGATCGAGATCGATTCCATGCCCTACGAAATAGATGTACTGGACCGGCGCCTGCGCCAACTCGAGATCGAGCACCTTGCGCTGAAGAAAGAGAAGGACAAGGCCGCTCAGGAACGCCGCGACGCCATCGCTCAGGAAATGGCCGAACTGCGGGAGCAGATGAGCGCCAAGAAAGCGCAGTGGCAGGCGGAAAAGGAAGTTATCGACACGATCCGCGGCATACAGTCGCAAATCGATGACGCGAAGCGGCAGGAAGAGATCGCCGAACGTAACGGGCAGTTGGACAAGGTCGCGGAAATCCGGTACGGCACGCTGAATGAACTCCAACGCAAACTGGAAGGCGAGAATAGGCGGCTCAGCGAACTGCAGAAGGGCGGCAGCTACCTCTCCGAGGAGGTCACCGAGCAACATATATCAAAAATCGTGTCCAGTTGGACCGGTATCCCTCTCGACAAGCTGCTCGAAGGGGAGATGGACCGCCTGCTCAAGATGGAACAGCGCCTCGGCCAACGGGTCATCGGCCAAGAAGACGGCATCCGGGCCGTGTCCGACGCGGTACGTCGCGCCCGGGCCGGACTGAAGGACCCGAACCGGCCCATAGGTTCGTTCATTTTCCTGGGACCAACGGGCGTGGGCAAGACGGAACTGGCGCGTGCGCTTGCGGAGCTGTTGTTCGACCATGAGAACGCCATGGTGCGTATTGATATGTCGGAATATATGGAAAAACATACGGTTTCACGGCTTATTGGAGCCCCTCCGGGCTACGTCGGGTACGAGGAAGGCGGCCAGTTGACGGAGGTGGTGCGGCGCAAACCTTACTGCGTCGTGCTGCTCGACGAAATCGAAAAAGCGCACCATGACGTGTTCAATGTGCTCTTGCAAGTGCTTGATGATGGAAGACTTACGGATGGACAAGGCCGTACGGTCGATTTCAAGAATACGGTCGTCATCATGACCTCAAACTTGGGTAGCGAGCTATTCCAACGGGAAGGAACCGCCAGGCAGAAGGAAGAAGCGGTCCGAACCCTGATGCGCCAGCATTTCCGGCCGGAATTCCTGAATCGTGTCGACGAGGTGGTCGTGTTCCATCCGTTGACCCGGGAGGACATCCGCCGCATTGTGGAGGTGCAGATGCGGCATATTGCTAAGCGATTGCAGGACAGGGAGATAACACTTGAATTGACCCGTGCGGCGCGGGAACGGCTGGCTGACGAGGGGTATGATCCTGTCTACGGGGCGCGGCCCTTGAAAAGGGCCATGCAACGACTGGTGGTTGACCCGCTGGCCCTGGACTTGCTCCGTGGCACCCTCGAATCTGGAAAACATGTTATAATAGAGGTGGACGAAGCAGGTGGCGGCCTGAAGTCGGTGGTGCAATAGCTCCAAACGGCCTAATGTGGTTGTTGACCGAGGGTCGGGCCTAGGACCGATCCGCAAACCCTCCCCGGGGTCGGGCGTATCCCCAGCGCCCGGCCTCGCATTTTTTCCGGGGGTATAATTGCTTTCTGCAGTATAGAAACCTGACGAGGCCATGCGGCTGGAATATGTCATGGTATTCTCCGGACGGAACGTTACTGCTTGTGAATGCCTTTCGCCACCGGGAGTCCCGGAAGTGTGTTCGCGATGCGGCATGCGAGAACGCGGCATAAGCCATTCTTTGGACTACAACCAGGGTTCAGGCTTGGCATTGGCCTGGATGCCCGGCCCGGTGGCGGGCGGCGGGCAATTCTGACCCGGACGGCAACCTTGGCGAAGTTTGAACATAATGAGCGTGTAATCTTCACGTGGGATGGCGCGCAGCATCGCGGCCGCGTTACCGCCGTATTGCCGCAGACGCGACGGGTAGTGACGGACCAGGGGCGGCGACTGAACGTGCCGGTGCGCCGGCTGCGGCCCTCGCCGGACCGTGTCCTGATCCTGGAGACCCGGCTGGACCGCAGCTTGCGCTCGACGCGGCTGTACGGCCCCATGTTTCAGCAATGGCTGGCGGCGTACAAGGTGGACGCGCTGTACGAGCGGGTCCACACCATTGAGGCATTACGGGGATTCCTCCGGCAGGAAGGAAAGCATATCGCGACGCGCTATATCCATATCATGGGGCATGGCATGGACAAGCGGGGACAAGGCAAGGCGTCGCTGCGCCTGACGTTTGAGATGATGGACTTGGCGGAGAACGCGGACATCTTCCAGGGCTTGGACGGGAAGATCATCATCTTCTCCTGCTGCGATATTGGAGCAGACCGGTGCGTGCTCGAAACCGTCAAGGAGATGAGCGGGGCGTCCGCGGTTATCGGATACCGCGTTCAGGTTGAGGACTGGTACACAAACCTTGCCGAGGCCTTGCTCTACGAGCGTTTGATCAATACCTCCATGCATCCGCGCAAGGCAGTGGAACTGGCCGGTGAAATCCTCGACCGGATGGGTGTGCGCCTTGAGGGCATCATCACGCGGAAGCCGGTACTGGTGTGCGTGTGATTGGTCATAGCGGGCTGGGGGGCGGCCGGCGTGAGCAATTGCAGCTCATGCAGGCACAGGCCGTAGCGGCCGCCCGCCGGATGAACGCCGAGTTCCACGCCGTTCCAGCCCGGACTGAAGTTGGCCGAATAGCATAGCCACAGCGTCTGTCCATCGGTGCTGATGAACTTGCTCGGGAAATTGAGGAAGTATCCCTGCTCGCCGAAGTCCTTCAGGTAGCAGACCATGCGCCACGGGCCGGTAATGACGTCCGCTTCCAGGATGTAGGAGTCCATCTTGGCCACGGTCGGCCAGCCGTCAGTAATGCACATGAGATACTTCTTCAGGCCGGGCACGTACGTGGCGGTGACACAGCCCATATGATTGTTCCATTCGATCAGGGGCTTTATTTGCTCGAAGTTGTTGGCCCAGACTGGCTGTCCCGCGCCATCGTGTCCCGCGAAGAACTCCCACGCCGCGATGTCGTTGATGGTTTCAGGCGAAGGACGGACTCGCGCCAGATAGACCTGGTCGGCGGTGATCCAGCTCAGGTTGGCGTGGGCGAAATTGTCGGCGCATCCGTCGGCGGTCTGAAACGGTTTGCCCGGCTCGCCCGGCGTAATGCACGGGCGCGGCATGGGGTCATTTTCGAGGGCCCCCATGCCCAGCAAGTAAGCTTTGCCGTCCGGCGAGTGCTCCATGTTCTTGCCGAAGTCGACAAAATGGGGCGCGCCCATCTTGACGGGGCCGAGAAAGACGCGCGGCTCAGGAAACAAGGGCTTGTCGGGCGTGAGGGGCGACGGTTCCCACGTCTTACCGTAATCGCGGGAAATCTGGAACCCGGGCATAGGCCCCAGATTGGGCCAGTTCCAATTAAACCCGTTATGCTCGTACGAACCGCCAGGCCCGAGACAGTAGGTGCCGTAGTACCAGATACCGTCGTGCACAAGCGACCCGGCGGGATAACGCCCTTCGTAGGGCTTCGCGCTCGCTTCCTTGGGGGGAGCGGTGTTTCTGATCTCCAGCGCCAGAGGATCGTCGCCGATCAAGACGGCATGGCCCGTCCGCGCGCTTGCGCCCGCCCCGGAGAAGCAGTCTACGCCGTCCGTCTTGCCGTCGGTCCAGGGCGAGTAGAGCCGGCCGTCGCTGGCCCAACTCGGATACCAGGTGTCGCCGCAGTGATAATCGCTGTGACGGCCTGTGAAATAGACGCCCGTCAGGCTGGGCGACCGTTCGAAGGGACAACCTTCGGGCGGCGCGGACTTCCAGACGAATCCGCCCGGCGCCTGCGCACTGCTCTTCGTTGACGTGCACGCCAGTGCCGCGAGCGCGGCCAGACTGATCGCAAAGTGCGACAAGGCTTTCTTCATGGTTAGTACCTCACCAGGTTTTTGCTGTCCATGAAAACAGTCGTCTGCGCGCGTGTCACCATAACCGAACCGGCCCGCTGAATCGAGCCGGCGGAACGCCTTGCCAAGACGGTCTATCTTTGGCACTTGGGGCACGCGTAGACCGTGCGGCCCGAGAGTGTCCAGACACGAATCGTGCTGCCACAACGGAGACAGGAGTCGCGCTTGTAGACGTAGAAACGCCCGTCATCGGTTGCTTTCTCGGGTTCCAGCGCGGCGAGGGTCAGAATGCGGTTTTTCTGAACGCCGATGCGCATGAGACGGCGCAGCAGCGCCCACAAGGCGTTGAATTCGTCGCGGCCCAAGGAGTTTCCAGGGCGGCCGGGCTCGATGCCCGTCAGAAACAAGGCTTCGCAGCGATAGATGTTGCCCACGCCCGCCACGACCTTCTGGTCGAGCAACAACGCGCCAGTGGCCCGGACCGTTTTCCGTATCCGCTCCCACGCGCGTTCCGGGTCGGCATCGTCGCGCAGGATGTCGGGGCCCAGCGACACAATGAGACCCTTGCGTTCCTGCTCCGTGACCAACGCGCAGCGCATGGGGCCCCGGAGGTCCGCGGTGTACATGGCCCCTTCGAGGCGCAACCGGATTTGCTCCGATGGCGGCGGGGCGGGGGTCTTGAAAAGGGTGAAACGGCCCGCCATGCCAAGGTGGATGTGGCAGATGAGGCTGTTCGACCAGAGTTGAAAGAGGTTCTTGCCATGGGCCTCGGCGCGCGTGAACACTTGCCCGTCGAGCCTGGTCGCGCCTGCGCGGAAGCGTCCCTGGGGAGAAGACGCGCGGAGCGCCTGTCCGGCCAGATGGCGGTTCTGGTCGCGCGCAATGCGGTGAATCGTGTGTCCTTCGGCCATTTCCCGTTCCCTGCGCTCACGAAGACCGGATTGTCGCGCCCGTGCGTGCCGTCGCGCCCGTGTCTCCCGCGGAAGCGGAAACGGCCCCGCCGGGTCTGCGCGAGCGGGCGGCGAAGCGCAAGGCTGCGCCGCATCCAGAACAGGCACGGAGTTCCCCGAGTGTGTCGACTCGGGAATATCAAAGAATAGGGCATGGCACCGGCACCGGCGCGGCGCCATGCCCGAAAAGCAGTTGGCAATCGCCGTCTAGCTGAGTGCGACCGTCAGTACGCCGAATGCCGTGGCCCAGAGGCCATTGCATGGGAACGTGCCGTACTGGTCGTACCGGATGAAGTCGACATGCCCGTCGAGATAGAGCACGTTCGCGCCGCCCGGAATGTGGTTGAACGCCGCGCCCGCGGACGGATCGGCGCTCACGCTGTCCCAGTAGATCTCGACGATGGACTGCGCCTGCGCCGTGGCCGCCGGATTGTTGATGTCCGTGATAAGGAAACGCTCGATACCTTCGCGCAGACGGTAGATGGTTTTCCCGCCGCCATTGCCGTTACCGGCAGTGACCTCGAAATCGCCGTCGAGGACTCGCCGGGCTTCCTGCGGGTCGGCAGGTACGCCGCGTTCCAGCGCGCCGGCATTGAGCATTTGTACGGCGGCCTCCAGGATCTGTATGGGCGCCAGACCGGAAACCCCGCTGATGAGCAGGCTCATTTCAATGGACGGGTCGTCCTGGTCCGCGCGGTCAATAACCCAGCCGAAGTAGTTGTAATGGTCGGAGGGATTGTCCGCGTATCCTTTATAGGGACTGTTGCAGATTTGCCCGGGCTGGTCTGAAATGACGGCCAGCGCCTCGACCACATCGCCGTTGTCCGGCGCAGATGGACACACCAATACGCCCCAGTCGTTCAAGTATTCCGGGTAGATGGCCACGACATTCGGGGTCAGCTCGGGTTCGTCCTGACTCGTGCACAGCGTCGTATTGATGCCACCGGAGCCATCGGTGTAATACGGGGCCAGACCCTGCATCGGCGGATACCGTTCGCCTGGGTCCTCGTTGACATACATCTTTAAGACCGTGCCCATCTGCTTCAGATTGTTCTGGCAACTGGCGCGGCGGGCCGATTCGCGGGCGCGCGCGAGGGCCGGCAGCAAAATGGCCGCGAGAATACCGATGATTGCAATGACAACCAGCAATTCAATTAGTGTGAAACCTTGTCTGCGTGTTCGCATACCCGACCTCCTCTGCGGTTCGCTTTCACGAATACCTCTTATGTCGTTTCCGGGTTTTGAAGTCCCGAAACAAGAATAATCAAAAAGACGGAATTTAGCAAGGGGATGATCATCACCGTGCAACCTGTTCTGTCCCAAGAACGTCAGCGCAGGATGAGCACATTGTTAGAATCACGTTATAAGGACACGGAAAGAGCGGGGTCTGGTTCTCGAACAAGACCCCGCCCGTCGGCATGGCATGAAAACAAATCGTATGTTGGCAACATTCAAGTGGCGCCGCCGCGCCATGCCCGGGACGCTTTGAGCAGATGGCACATTCGTGTACAATATACGAACGGATTATTGGGTCATGGCCTTCAAGCAAACGGGTTGCCCGAGGGGGGCCAGCAAGGAAGAGGTGCATGGGAGAAGAAAGCCGGCGGGCGTCTGCGACCGTACTCATCGCGGATGACGACGCGGCGATGCGCGCGCTGTTGTCAGAGGTCCTGGTGAATCAATTCCATTGTACCGTGGCATGTGCCGCCAATGGAGATGAGGCGGCGCGCCGTCTGGGCGAAGCGCACTTCGATGTCCTTGTTTCGGACATGTTGATGCCCGGTCTGCATGGACTGAGCCTTATTTATGAGGTGCGGCGGCGGCAATCCGACCTGGACCTGATCGTGATGACGGGGTTCTCGGAAGACTTCCCGTATGTAGATGTCATCGATGCGGGCGCCACGGACTTCATCGTGAAGCCCTTCCATATCAACGAACTCGTGGCAAAACTGAAACGAGTCTTCAAAGAGCGGGACGAGCGGATAGCGCGGATGCTGGCGGAGAGCAAATTCCAGAGCATCTTCCAGCTAAGCGTGGACGGCATGACCTTGTTGCAGCGGGACAGTTTTCACGTGGTGGACGCGAACCATGCGTTTCTGGAGCTTACGGCGCGGACGCTGGACAACCTGCGCGGCAGGCCTTTCCCGGAGTTGCTGTCCCCGAACGACCGCGAACGTTTTGGACTGGGACTTTCGATCTGCCGCGGCCGCGGCACCTTGGGGGACATGACTCTCTGCCGCGCGGATGGGTCCGAGGTCTACGTGGACATCAGCGTGACCTTCATCGACGCGGCATCGGAACACCTGATATTCATGATGCTCAAAGACGTCACGGAAAAGCGGGAAGTCGAGCGCCAATTGGCCCATGCGGCGGTGGTGGACGGCCTGACGGGACTCTTCAACAAGCATGCGTTCCACCGCAACGTGGAGGGTGCGGTGCGCCGGGTGCGGCACGATCGCATGCCATTGACGCTCTTGATGCTGGACCTGGACAATTTCAAGTCCTGCAACGACACACACGGGCATCAGGTGGGCGACCAGCTTTTGGCGCGGGTGGGCGAACTCATCGCCGCGAGCATCCGCACTACCGCTGGCGACGAGGGGTATCGCTGCGGGGGCGATGAATTCGCCGTTCTGTTGCACAACGCGGATCTCGACCAGGGCCGCCGCATCGCCGAGCGCATCCGCACGCATTTCGGCGACATGCAGAACTATGGCACTTCCGTTAGTGTGGGTATCGCTCAGTATGCCGAACCATGGGAAGCCGCGGACCTGATCAGCGCGGCGGACAAGGCTCTCTATGCCGCGAAGGCGCGCGGCAAGAACGTGGTCGTGAGCACGGCTTGAACGCGGCACCAGCGGTTCAACACGTGCCGCCACCAAGAAGCGCGACGCGCCTGTCCGCCTGAGACAATTCCGGGAAGCGGCGGCGGGACCCGAATGCGTCCGCGGCATACCGTTCCGCAATCACGCGCCGCCTGAAGTTGCCGCGCGATTAGCCCGTGGTGACATTGGCCGGCACCGCGGCGGTGGCGGCATGCCGGGCCTTGTGTTCGATAAAGCAGCAGCCCGGACATGGCGCGAACAGTTTCCGGCGGCAGACCTTCCGGAAATCGCGCATAACGGCGTTGTTCCAGAGCTGTTTCAGCGTCTGTTCGCGCACGTTGCCCACCTTTACGAGCCAGCAGGGGTAGGCGTCGCCCTGCCGGCCCACGATGAGCGTGTTCCAGGCATTGCGGCACTCATACTCCCTGAGGTCGATGCCGCCGTCATAGTACTTGATGATTTCCTCCTTGGGCACGCGCGGCAGGCGTAATTCTATGCCTGCATCGCGCGCGGCCGCGATGGTCTTGTCGAGCGCGCCGGTGAGCGCTTCGCGGTCGATGCGCGGCCATGTGATGTCTTCGAGGTTGAAGGACTGGGGGTCGGCCTCGCCGAGTCCGGGCAGCTCGTGCATGCGGGTTTCGGTGACGAGATTGAGCACCGAGGCCCCGGCATCCTTCACGACCTGAGGCATGTGATGCAGCACGTCAATATTGTCCTTCTGGATCACGGTCGTGATGTGAACCAGCGGGCACTGCTTGCGCGCCGCTTCACGGAATTCGACGAGCGTCTTGATGCCCGTGGTGGAACGGTGGAACGCGCCGTTCATCTTGCGAATTTCGTCATGGCGCTCGCCCGGGCCTTCGATAGACGTGCCCGCGAAATTAAAGCCGATGCCGCCAAGCCGCCTGGGCGCGAGCGCGACCACGGCCTCGGCGCGCTCCGCCGGCAGCATGGTCGTGTTCGAGATGAAATGCGTCCGCGCCTTGGCGCTCGCGCGAGCGAGGATATCCATGAAATCGCGGCGCACAAACGGCTCGCCGCCGGTAAAGGTGACGAGGCTGAACCGGGCGACCTGATCGACGACGCGGAACCATTCTTCGGTGCTCAGTTCGCCTTCCATCTGCTTCTTGATGGGCTGGTTTTCAAGCCATTCGATGTACTGGCACATCTTGCAGCGCAGGTTGCAGCGGCGCGTGACCTCGAAATAGTAGTGCCACGCGGGGAAGGCATAGCCGTTCTTCAGAAATCTGTATGGAATGGATGCGTAGACGCGCGTCGCGAACTGGTAAAGATTCGAGACGCTCAAGACGCTTTCCCTGTCGGCTTGAGGCATGTACCTTCTTACTGCTCAGATGGCGCGGAAGCCATTTTCTGGGCACTGGGCTTCAGTAGAAACAACACGCGTGCCTGGAAACCGTATTCCGCCCGCATTCTACACTATGCTGCGGCGGCGTTGCGCTACAGGGCCGGCCCCGATTCCGGCAGGAGGGGAGCCAGGGGGCAACCCTCGCAGCGGGGCACTTTCCGGCAGAAGTCTTTGCCCGTATAGACGATCAGGCCGTGATACTCCTTGAACATGACGACATCCGGCGGAAGATGCCGCTCGAACATGCCGCGCAGTTCCTCGTAGCCGATGTCAGGCGGGGTCAGGCCGTGCCGGCTGAGGATGCGGCGCGTGTAGGCGTCCACGACAAAGACGGGTTTCTCGCAGACGTAAAGCAGAATGTCGTCCGCGGTCTCGGGGCCGATGCCCTTGATCGCGAGCAGTTCCCCGCGCAGTTGCGATAGCGGGCGCCGGGCCATGCGGCGGACACTACCGCCGTGCCGCAGGACGAGGTATTCGCAGAACAGCCGCAGCCGCTCGGCCTTCTGCCGGAAATAGCCGGAAGGGCGTATGGCCGCCTCCAGACGCTCGCGGGGACAGGCCAGGATGGCGCGCGGGTGCAGCAGCCGTTCCGTTTTCAGGCGGATGATCGCGCGCTCGACGTTGAACCAGGCCGTGTTTTGCGTCAGTATGGCGCCAACGACTATCTCAAACGGCGTCTCGCCCGGCCACCAGTGGGTCGGCCCGAAATGTTGGCGGAGTCGCTCGTAGATATGCTTCAGGGTGGTCCGCATGCTCACGGAGCGGCCACGGCAGCCTGCGCGTGCCGGTCGAGGAGCGTGTTCAGCGCGGCAAGCGCCGGGGCCACAGCCTCGGGGATGGTCCCGCTGGCGAAACTGCGCCGGACAGGGCCGTAGGTCACTTCATAGGTGAAGCGGTCCGCTCCGGCGGGATGCGGCGTTTCATCCGGTAACGATTCCAGGTTCGCGGCGTCCAGCAACGCACAAAGGTCGCGCAGTTCCGGCTCGGTCAGCGCGAAGGTCATTTGCCCCCGTTTCCGCGTGAGTTCGCACGCACCGTCCGCATGAATGGCGAGGCGGTCCATCAGCCCCGCGAAGCCGCCACTGCGGACAAACAGGACCAGCGCCCCGCCCGCAACGGGCGTCCGGCCCGGCGCCTGGTTTTCGGCCGCGGTCTTGCGGATAACGACGCTTGCGTGGACGCCTTCTCCTGTTTCTCCGCTGAGGTTGCCCATGTTTATTGCCAATTCGATGTATCCCATGCTCTGGACCAGGACAAGCCGTTTCCCCTCCGGCACATCGGCATACGTGCGCACGAAGGGGGCCTCGAACGCCGCCGCGCCCGCCGTCACGGCAAGCAGGTCGCCTTGCTTGAGCCCAAACGCCCGCACCAACGAGTCGCCCGGGATGTCCGTGACCAGATTACCATAGTCATCAATGCGATAGACGCGACCTCGGGCCTCGTCCTGCGTGATGACGGGCGCCGGCAATTCCAGCCTGACCATGTCTCCGCAGGCGGGCCCGGTTTCCGTAAGCGGCGCGCCGGACGCGAGCGCCGCCGCGACGGGGCCGAAGATGTCTCTGCCGTGGAACGTGCCCGACAGCGCGCCTTCGCGCCATAGCGCCGGATTCTCGAGCGTATGCGCCGCGCGCACGCCGTCGCGTTGCGCCACGAGCGTCAACAGGCCGTTGTCGGGGGCCACGAAGTACTGTCCTTTTCCCGTTTCGAGTGCAATGCCGCGGCGGCTGGTGCCGACACCCGGGTCCACGACGCAGCAGAAGACCGTCCCGGCCGGATATACGTGACAGCCTTCGGCCAGCAGGCGCGCGCCGCCCTCGATGTCGTACGGGGGTATGGCATTCGTCAGCGAGTCGACGCGCGCGTCCGGGAATCTGCTGTAAATAGCGCCTTTCAGGATGCCCACATAGATCGAATCGACGCCGTAGTCCGTGCACAGGACCACTCGTCCGTTCGGCTCGCAAAGGGCTGGAAACGCCAAGACCAGGCAGGCGAGCAGCACAATCATTGCAGGTCGCACGTAAGATCTCCTTTCATCAGAAGAACACCATTGTACACGGCTCGATCTCGCCGTGCATCGCGGCAATTTGAATGCGGTGACGCAACGGCCTAAGCTGGAGCCGCAAGCGGGAGAGAAAGGCCATGAAAAGGTGTCACAAATGTGGTTGGGAATGGCCCGCTGAGAAGAAGCGGCCCGCGCATGCCGAGGCGTGCCCGAAATGCACCGCCTATCTTCATTGCTGCATGAATTGCCGGCATCATGACCCGGCGCTGCACAACGAGTGCCGCGTGCCCGGTACCGATATGGTGCCCGACCGCCGCCGCATGAATTACTGCGACGCATTCGACTTCGCGGATTCGGACACGCACGCGGCGGAACCTGAGAGACAGGCGCAGGCCCGGGACGCGCTGTCTAAACTCCTCGGCGAAGGACCGGGGAACGCAGAGGCGCACCAGGCAACGCGGGATTTTCTTGGCGCGCCCAAGCCGAAGAAGGACCCGAAACGCGCGCTGGATGATCTTTTCAGGGGGTGAGGGGCCGGCCGGTTTACACACAGGCGGGCGGCATGTTAGAGTTTTGACACTATTAACACCACGAATGACAGGGGAATATCTGTGGAGGAGACGGCACGACAACACCGAATGCTGGTAGTCGATGACCGGGAGAACATGCGTGTGCTCCTGGCGGACACGTTTTCCGAGAGAGGGTTTGACGTCAAGACCGCGGCTGACGGGGAACAGGCCATTGCGCTGATCGACAGCGAATCATTCGAGGTGATCATCACGGACCTGAACATGCCGGGCAAAGACGGGATCGCCGTGCTGCGCGCGTCCAAGGCGAAGAACCCGGACACCGAAGTCATCATCATTACCGCTTACGGGACCATTGCGTCCGCGGTCGATGCCATGCGGTTCGGGGCGCACGATTACATCACGAAGCCGTTCAAGTTGAACGAGATCGAGCGCAAAGTCGAGAAGATCGTGCAGAAGATCCGGCCCGTCCGCGCACAGAACATCCAGACATGGATTCACCCCGGCATCCGCACCATGGTCGGGGGAAGCCAGCACACGAAACATCTGATGAAGATGATCGCCAAGGTCGCGCCCAGCAACAGCGCGGTGCTGATCAAGGGCGAGAGCGGCGTGGGCAAGGAACTCGTGGCCCGGGCCATCCACGACGCGAGCCCGCGCCGTGACCGGCCTTTCGTGGCGCTGAACTGCGCGGCGCTGGCGCCGGGCATCCTCGAAAGCGAACTGTTCGGCCACGAGCGGGGCGCGTTCACCGGCGCCACGGAGCGGCGCATCGGCCGCTTCGAAAAGGCGCACACGGGCACGCTGTTCCTGGACGAAGTGGGGGAGATTGACCCGCAGATCCAGACGAAGCTGTTGCGCGTGCTCCAGGAAGACGAAATAGAGCGCGTCGGCGGCACGGCCACGGTCAAGGTCGACGTGCGCATTGTCGCCGCGACAAACCGCGACCTGCGCGAGGCAATCGCGACGGGCAGGTTCCGCGAGGATTTCTATTACCGGCTCAATGTGTTCTCCATCGAAGTCGAGCCGCTGCGCAACCGGCGCGACGACATCCCCATGCTGGTGGATCATTTCGTGCGCACCTTCTCGCTCGAGATGGGCCGCGAGATCGCGGAAATCGACGGCGATGTGTTTGGTATCTTCCTGCGCTATCCGTGGCCGGGCAACGTGCGCGAACTCGAGAACGTCATCGAGCGCGCGTTGGTCCTCTCTGAGAACAACCAGATCACGCGCGACGTGCTGCCGCAAGAACTCCTCGAGACCCAGGAAGACCTGGAACTCGCTCCGTCCGGGGCCGTTCCGCCCACCCCGACGGAATCGCTCATCGAGCGCAAGGAAAGCCTCGAAATCGACCTGATCAAAGGCGCGCTCGACAAGTTCCACTGGAATAAGACCAAGGCCGCCGAGCACCTCGGCCTCAAACGCACCACGCTGCAGTACAAAATTAAAAAGTATGGTTTGGAATAAGCCCAATTTCCGCAAATCGCCACTTCAGCCTTTATTTACAAGACTTTTATCGCTTCTAGCTCCTATCGCGTGACTTCCAAAGATCCAATTTGTTAACATATCTGGTGCTCATTTGTTAACATGTCAGGTCCTCAGTCGGGAGCAATACGGCAATGCCGAGAGGTTACAGCGTCATCAATAGGGGAACGTCTACTTCCTTTATCATCGCAAGAATCTCGATGGGAAACTTGTCGGGGTGTCGCTCAGAACGGACGAATTGCGGGATGCCCACCGCAAGGCCAAACAGAAAACTATCGAACTGGAATGCGAATTAGCCCTCGCCAGGAAGCGTGCGGAACAGGGTGTCAAGAACGTTGATGACATGACTGAAGAGGAAGTCCAAGCCTGGGTGGCCGCTTCCTTTGCCGAAATGGGCGAGAACATGGCTGTTCACGACAGAAGACAGGCCGAAGAAATTCGGCGTCAACGTCACGAGGAAGAGGAACGACAGCGGCGTGAAGCCCAAGAGAAAGCCCTTGACGAAGTCAATCCACGTGCCGATGCGTTTTGGTTTGACGCGCGAGGAGAATCCGGCCGACCGGCGCGAGGTTCTTGTCCGTGTCTCTCCGGATGAGGAGGCGAAGGCGCAGCGGATCGAGTCGACGTACCTGAAGCTGACCGCGGACCTGCTTGACAGGCTCGGCCCGGATTAGGCGCGCATGTGGGGCGAACTCTGCAAGCAGATCGTTGACGTATTGGCGGAAGAGCAGAAGATATAGCGCGAAAACGGCTCTGTGGCGCTCCGGGTTGAATCCGGGGTCAGGCTCTTGTCTAATGTGTACCTTCGTGGCCGACGAAATGGCAGGACGGCTGAACCAGTCAAAAGGCGAAGGTGCTGCTCATGTTCTTCAGAATTTCCCTGCATGGTCTGCTCGGTTGTCTCCTCGCCATCATCACCGTTTGTTTTTCTTCGAAGAACACTTCCGCTGCGGAGGCGGTTGCTTCGGCACCCCTTTCCGCGCCGGGTGATGAGACGGCGGGCGGTTGGGTGAAGTGTCCAGAGAATCCGGTCCTTGGGGACGGCCTCGGCACCTGTTTCGATATCTGCGTACATAAAGAGGCTGATCTCTTCCGGACGTGGTTCTCCTGGCGGCCCAAGGCGGCGATTGCGCTGGTCGAGAGCAAGGATGGCGTTCACTGGAGCGAGCCGGTCATCGTGCTGGGCCCCAATTCAGAGACGGATTGGGAAGACGAGGTCAACCGGCCTTGTGTGCTCAAACGCTATGGCCGGTATCACATGTGGTACACGGGCCAGGCGGATGATCACTCCTGGATCGGTTACGCGACGAGTCCGGACGGCGTGACTTGGACGCGCATGAGCGCCACGCCCGTACTTGCGCCCGAACGGGCGTGGGAGAATGTCGCGCTTATGTGCCCGCATGTCCTCTGGGACGCGGAACAGGGCGTGTATCGCATGTGGTACAGCGGCGGCGGCCAATACGAGCCCGACGCCATCGGCTATGCGACGAGCGCCGACGGCATCAAGTGGGACCGCCTTCCGGAGAACCCGATCTTCAGACCGGAGCCCGGCAACGATTGGGAGAAGGACCGCGTTACCGCGTGCCAGGTGGTTCGTGACGGCGACTGGCACGTCATGTTCTACATCGGTTTTCGCGACATCGACCACGCCGCAATCGGCATCGCCCGGTCACGGGACGGCATAAGAGACTGGCAGCGGTTGCCCGCAAATCCGGTCATCCGCCCGGGCTTGGACAAGTGGGACGCGGAGGCCTGTTACAAGCCTTATGCGATTTTGGATGGCAACCGCTGGATGCTAGGGTACAACGGCCGCACGGGCCGCATCGAGCAGATCGGCCTGGCCACGCACGAAGGCCCCGAACTCGGCTTTCCGTGAGGCGGTAGGCGTGGTCTGCCGGGAGCCGGGCAGTCCTGTATTCTTTGCGAAGCGTGAGTGTGCCGCATGGGCCCGAGTGGCAACAGAAGGAACCCGGCGATGCAAATGAAAGACATCAGCAGACGGGGATTCATCAAGCGCGGACTTGCTGCTTCGGCAGCGTTTGGGATGCCCGCAATCGTCCCGCGAAGCGTTTTCGGCGCAGACGCGCCGACTGAACGCGTGA
>JAGMZX010000062.1:19500-30101 GCA_018005585.1 Candidatus Hydrogenedentota bacterium
ATGCAAATGAAAGACATCAGCAGACGGGGATTCATCAAGCGCGGACTTGCTGCTTCGGCAGCGTTTGGGATGCCCGCAATCGTCCCGCGAAGCGTTTTCGGCGCAGACGCGCCGACTGAACGCGTGAACGTCGGGCTTGTCGGTTGCGGCAATATCGGCAATTACCACAAGAACTGGCTCAAGCAGTGGGATGACGTGCGGATCGTCGCGGTCTGCGACGCGTACAAATCCCGCCGGATCGCGATGGCGGAGGAACTGAACGCGCACTACGGCGCCGGCACGACGACCATATACGACGACTTTCGCGAGGTTCTTGCGCAGCCCGACGTGGACGCCATTTGTATCGGCGCACATGATAACTGGCACACGCCCATGGCAATTGCCGCGGCGCGAAACGGTAAGGACATCTACTGCCAGAAGCCGCTGACCTTGGACCTGGGCCAGACGAAGCTGCTCCGGAGTGCGGTCAATGAGAACCAGCGCATCTTCCAGTTCGGTACGCAATACCGCTCCGAGTCGTCGTATCCGCGCATGGTCGAGCTGGTGCGCAACGGGTATATCGGCGAACTGCAGCGGATCGATGTCTGGTGCCGCAATGTGCTGAACGACACGAAGCAGTACAACGTGCCGCCGTACGGGTCCACCGAGGAAGTGCCCGTTCCCGAGGATCTCGATTTCAACGTGTGGCAGGGGCCTTCGCCGATGGTGCCGTACACGGTCGACCGGTGTACGCCCTGGGGCGGGTACCATTGCCCGGAGACGTCGCTCGGGTTTGTCGCGGGCTGCGCGATTCACCCGCTCGGGATTGCGCAGTGGGGTAATCGGACGGACCATACCAGCCCGATCCGCTACGAGGGAACGGGAAGCGTGCCGGCGGAGGGCATTTTCCGGACCCTCGAACGGTGGGACGTCCAGTGTGAATACGAGAACGGGGTCAAGCTTCACATGATGGACATGATGACGGCGAAGCCGTTGGTGATGGAGTACTATCCCGAGAAATGGCAGGACGGCGACGGCGTCGTGTTTCACGGGACCGAGGGCTGGATCGGCGATTTCAATTTTGGCACGTTCTACGCGAGCAACCAGAAACTCTGGAAACTCGACCTGAAGCCGGAGGACGAGCGCGTCTACGAGTCGAAGGGCCACGTGCGCAATTTCATTGATTGCGTGAAGTCGAGAAAAGAGACCGTCTGCCCCGTCGAGATGGCTATCCGCTGTGATACCATCGCGCATATGGTCAATATCGCGGCCCAGGTGCAGCGCCCCATCCAATGGGATCCGAAGGCCGAGCAGATTGTCGGCGACGAAGAAGCCACGGCCATGACGACGCGGCCGTACCGCGAGGAATGGAAGGTCTGGTGATTCCCGATGCCGAAGGAGCGGAACACATTGGTTACGCGGCGGGACTTCATGCGGTGGAGTGTTACGGCCGGACTTGCGGTGCTGGCTGCGGAACGGGCACGGGCCGCGGAGGCGGAACGAGTGCGGGACCGGCTCTGGCTCTGGGCGCACTATCCCGGCGTGTATGACGGCATGTTCGGCCTGCCCAGGAACTCGCGCATCACGCCGGTGGATGCGGCGCAGTATCTGGGCACACCGAACATCATGTTTATCCAGGCGGCCGGGAAGCCCGAGTATCCATTCGATTCTTACGCCGCGTCGTTAAAGGAGGTAAAGAGGCTCCAATGGTCGATCACGGGAAGTTCAGGCGTCACATCGGATGAGGAACGTGAACACGTTCTGAGACTTGCCGCCACGATGCCGAACATCACCGGCCTCTACATGGACGATTTCTTCAATTTTGCGCGCAAGGGCCGGGAAGGGGCGATGACGGTAGACGAGGTGAGAGCAATTCGTGAGAGAATGACAATTGACGGCCGGCGACTCGAGTTGGGGGTTGTCGTATATACGGCGGACAAGTTCAACGAGCGCATGCGGCCTTACCTCGAACTGTGCGATACGATTTCCCTGTGGTCGTGGTCGGCCGAGGAACTCGAGGGCCTGGAGGCAAACTTCGCCAGGCTGCGTGAAATTGCGCCGGGAAAGCGGCTGCAGATGGGGTGCTACATGTGGGATTACGGCCCACGGCGGCCTATGCCGCTGGATCGGATTGAACGGCAATGTGCGACAGGCCTCAAATGGCTTCGCGAGAAGCGCATCGGCGATATGATCTTTTGCGGAGCACATCTCTGTGATCAGGGACTTGAAGCCGTCGAATGGACCCGGAACTGGATCGCCGGGGTCGGTGATGAACCACTCTCTTCTGCTTGATGCGGCAGTGCCCCGTTCGCAGATCGACAGATGGAGAGAAGGTTGGTTCCAAGTCGTCCGGCGGGTGCATGTAATGCCGAGGATATCAGTCCGCCAGTTCGTCGTACACGCTGGCTTTGGCGTTCCAGAGCAGCAGGAAGATGATGGCGCCGACGACTGCCGTGCCGACCATGACCGTATACGCGTAGTACCAGCCGAAATTCTCGGCCAGCGCGCCCAGGCCTACGCCTGAGACAGTCACGCTTGCGTAACTGAACAGACTCGTGAAGCCGATCGAGGTGCCGGCCAGCTTCTTGGTCGAGATATTGGCCGCGGTCACGCCGGTGAGCGCCTGGGGTCCGTAAATACAGAAGCCGGCCGCGAGCAGGGACGCGAACAGGAGCCACTTCGGCGCGGTCGTCGGAAGCATCCAGAAGCCGAGGATCGCCAGCGCGGCACCGGCCATACAGAACACGCACGTGCGCGGCGCACGCCCGCGCATGTAGCGGTCCGTGATCCAGCCCGCCGCCAACATGCCGACGACACCGGCTATCTCGAACGCCGCCACCATCCAGCCGGCGCGGTCGAGGGAAAGCCCCTTGGATTCCTTCAGGAGCGTTGGGCCCCAGTCCAGTACGGAGAACCGCACGAGATTGATGGTGAAGTTGGCGAACCCAATCATCCAGATCTGAGGATTGCAGAAGACCCGCTCGCGGAGAAACTGCGGGTCGACGGGTTCGTCCGCGCGCGCGCCTTTCACTTCCGTGCCGGCGATCTCCGGGAGGCCGACGGAGGCCGGGGTGTCGCGCAGCGCGATCACGAGCACGAGCAGGCCGATACCGGCGAGCAACGCGGGCGCCCAGAAGCAGAAGCGCCACGCGCCGGGCCCGCCGTAGGCCATGATGTAACCGCACAGGATTACGATCAAGCCGGCGCCGATGGAATGCGAGGTGTTCCAGATGGACATCTTGGTCGCCAGTTCGTTCGGCGGGATCCAGTGCGTGAGCAGGCGGGCGCAGGGCGGGAATCCACTCCCCTGGAACAGGCCGTTCAAGACCCAGAGGACGCCGAAGAGGGTGATCAATGCAGCAGTGAACGCCGGGCCGGACGCGGATCCCGTGAACAGCTTGGCGAAGACCGGACCGAAACCGAACGCAACATTCACGAGCAGGCACAAGGCAAGCCCGACCGACATGTAGAGCCGGGAATTGACGCGGTCACTCCAATAGCCGTTCAGGAATTTCGAGAGCCCGTAGACAAGCCCGTGCAAGGTCAGGAACAGGCCGAGGCTGGTTTTGGTTATACCCAGTTCGGACTCCATGCCGGGCATTGCGAGGCTGAGATTCTTGCGCAGGAAGTAGAACAGTGTATAGCCGATCATGGTGGCGATGACCGTGCGGTACTGCCAGTACTTGAACCGCCCGGCGACTTCTGCGGCCATCGCGTCCTGCTGGTCCTGCGGGTGCATGTCTGTTCCTTTCAACTGCACGTTCTGTCACGCCTTGTCCTCGACCAAGGAACAGGGTGATGCGGAGACCGCGTAACTCTATGGTCGGACGCCCGGATTTTCAAGGACCAGGCGATGCATAGCCCGAGCGGTATGGATGCCTGTTCACAGTATGTGCCGTTCGGGCGGCTGAAGCGTAATACGCACGCGGACGGGCGCAACGAGGTTCTCACAGCCAAACCTGGTTTCGTGGGCGCCCTGCGGCAGTTCGAGCGTGTCGGCAGGTTCTGTTCCCGTTTCCGGAGACGCGGACGCGGGGCCGTACAGGCGCACGGGCTCGCCGGGCCAAAGGAAGAGATATTGCCCGCCCATGACTTTTCCGACCCAGGCAAGACGCCGGCCGTTGACCTCGACCCACGGGTTGACAATTTCCGTATTCTCGGCCACGCGCAGCGCCTTGACATCGTCGACGGCGCAGGCAACGGCTGTCTTGGCGGGAAGCCCGTTGTAATAGAAGTTCAGCGTCGTCACGTGCGTGTAGTCAATCACATCGGGTTGCGGGCGCACCAGTTGTTGATAGCGCCAACCGGTGTAGTCGTTTTCGATATAGAAATCCGCTGCCTTCGTTCCATCCAGCAGTTGCACTTTGAACAGGCCGCGTTTGCCGTCGCCTCGCATCCAGAATCCGATGGCCCGGTGCCACGACAAGTCCAGTGGCGACGGAAAGGATTTGCCGAAGAAGGTCCAGCCGCTGGCGTCGTCGAGCGTGCTCTCAGCGGAAAACACGGCGCATGAACTTTCTTTGCCGTCGGGGCTGATAGTGACCTGTTGCGTTACGCCCGGCAGGGTCGCCTGGTGCGCGTATGCGGCAAGGTCATCGAAGGTCTCGAGCACAAGTGCATCGGCCGCGCGGTAGGCCGGGCCGGGCGCCATCGGAGGCCCCTGAGGCACGTGCAGTTGAAATCCCAATGTGGCAGGCCCCTGCTCGACGTTGTACTGCATGACGGCCGAGGTGTCATCACCGGGTGATATATCGTGCCAGGGCGCATACACAACGCGCTGGAACGCCTGTGTTCCTGCCTCGTCAAGCAGGCGGTATTCGCGGCGCAGATGGCGCAGCTCTGTCTGATCCTCCGGCTTCGTGCCGCACAACTCCGGGACAATGCGGAGGCGGGCGCGCATTTCGGGTGAGACACGGCCCGAAAGGCGCAGTTTCTCATAGCGCCCGATGAGGTCGAGAATCTCATTAATGAACGGGTGCGCGGATGCGGTCGAAACCGATACCTGGAAGGACATGGACGAGTCGTAGCCGATGCTGGCGGCGAGCACGTACTCGAACAGGTCGGGCGTCGCACTCGGGTCGTAGCCGTAGTACCAGCCGATATCGAGAGGCATGCCGTTCCGGGTGAACGTGTCGAACCATGCGGCCCGTTCGTCGAGATACCCCTTGATGTCGCCGTGGCCGTCCGCGGAAGCGCTGCGTGAGAGAATGTGCCACGAGTAGTGGCTGAAGCTGCTGGCCTGCAGGAGGATGTCCTTCTTCGCGAGTTTTTCGAAGAAGGCCTGGTGCATCTTGGCGTTGTAGTACCAGTGGTCCCCTTGCAACGCTTCCGAGCCGTCGAAGTAGATCATGTCGATATCGCAGGCGTTGGCGACGCGCGCAAAATTGGCGGACACCTCGTCGATCAGGGTTGTGTCCATGTCGTACAGGCAATACCCGTAGGACTGTCTGAGGTGATGAATCGTATCGCCCTGCGCATGGCCCGCCGCCTCCGTTCCGTGGATAGCACGTTCGCACCCCGTGAATCCAAACGGCTCGTCTGTCTTCCGTTCTGTGTAACGGAGAATCTCATTGCCAATCTGGAGGAGCGAACCATCAGCCAGATATCCGCCATCTTTGGCCGGGAAGGCCTCCGGAGCGGTCGTCGTGGGGACGAGATCCGCCTTTGCATCGATGTCGGCCGCCAGTTCCGCGGTGGCATTCTTCACGAGCCGCGGGTCGGGCACGGGCGTGATGTAGGGGTCCGGCGGATAGACCGAAGCACTGAGGAAATGCAGGCCGGTCGTGACTCCGGCTTCTTTGAACCGTCGGATTGTGTCGCGCAGACTATCGAGCCCTCGCGGAAAATGCGCCGTGTTGATATCGTAATGGCCGGTACCATTGGCCCAGGATTCCTGGCCGATCAGGAGCATGCCGAACCCGCCGCGGCGGAGCATATCGAGCACCGTGTCGCATTGGCTTTCGCTGAAGTTCGTGATGAAGAGATACGAGCGCTTGGCCCACGGCGACCGCTTGTTCCAGGCATCGCCGGGGCGTGGTGACGGTAGCCCGGCCGCGGGCTCGAATGCTTCCATCACATCAAAGAACGTTTCGGTCGGACTGATAACGAGGCCGAATCGCGCCGGTTGCAGGCCATGCTGCGCCAGGGTCTCGACGTTCAGCGTATGCGAGCCTGCATCGGCGAATGCATGCACGTTCACGGTCGCCGCCTGCAACGCCGCCGTGTGCGTGGAAGTCCGGGCGGCATTGAGCGTATCCACGAGTTGGGCGTCCGGCGGCGCGGCCAGCGAAAAGAGCGTCAGCCGGCTCGCGTCCGCGGGCGCTTCGAGCCGGGTCAGTTCGAACACGACAAAGCCGTGGCCGGGCCGGACCGCATATTCCAGGAGCGCACCGCCGGGAAAGGCGGCCGTCAACCGGTCGGGGGTGGCCGTAATGGACTCGGGCAACAGGTTTCCGCTGGACCCAAGCTGAACGACCGGCGCGGGCGTCTCAGGCCACGCGCCGCTGTCGCTTTCCAGCCGCGCATGCCCTTGGCCGGTAATGACAAGCCGCGCCGTGCTCAGGTCATAGGTTGTATCCGCGTGAACGGCGGAAACCAACGAAAGCAGGGTGAATACGCCGAGGACAGACTTCCGCATTGCTGGTCCCTTTCTGTTACTCGTGACAGCATACCACGCGCATGCGGATAAGAGTCCATCGGTGTCGCGGCAGAGAAGGGAATTGAGTAGGATGTCTCCTGCAAAGCTTTTCGGAAAAGAAGCCGAAAGGGATGACGGAGTATCGAGTAATGAGCAGTATCGGGTTTTGGGCGTGCATGATGTTATCGGGCGTTTCAGCCGCGTCGGGCGCGGACGGAATATGGCAGGCGTTGCTTGACTCGCCGCCTTCTCTGGAGGCAACAGCGGCGCGGCAGGGCGCCGTCGAGGCGCTGGATGAATGGATTGGTCAACCGGACTCGGAGGAGTCGCAGGAACGTGTGGCGTATTACCGCCGCGCCGTAGACCGCGTGATTCAGACGCTGCAGGCGGAGCGGCCGAAGCAGGGGATCCGCTGTTTTCAATTGTATTCGAGTTCTTCGATTGTGCAGACGCCGACGTGCACGTTTTCCATCGATTTGGATCAGGGGCCGAATGAAGATCTGCATCAGACACCGGAAGAGGAAGGTGTTTCCTTCTGCATGAGGGATGACGAGGTGGCCGCGCTGGCGGATCTCATCGATTATGCGTTCTACACGCACGAACACGGCGATCACGTAGATTACGAATTGATGCGGGCACTTGTCGAGCGCGGGAAGACGGTAGTCACGACGGCGAGCGCAAAGGAGGTCTGGGCCGGAGAGGTTTGGGCCGAGCCGATTGTGACGCCGGAACAGACCCTTGGCAAGGGATTGCGGATCGGCGTGCTCGAAGTGAACGTCTTGTGGGATCACCAATGGAACAACATTGAGCATTCCTCCGGGACGCCGTGCTACGGCTATGTGGTCACGACGCCGGAGGGAATCACGGTTGCGGCGAAGGGCGATATCAACTGCGCGTTGCAGTGGTACGGCTGGCTCAACGTGCTCGTGAAGAAAGGGCGGACGATCGACGTTATGGTCGGGAGCCCCTTGTACTGGCGCGGCGTCACGCTCACGGGCGAGATCGACACGTTGCTGGCCCCGTTATGGTTGCCGGGCCACAACTGGGAGTTCGGCCACCGGCCCGCGGGAGAAGCGCGGGGAAACGCCTCCGCTTTCTGGCAATCGTATGCGCTCCTGCGTATGACGGCCCGGCACGGGGACGCATCGGTACTCACGTGGGGTGAATATATCGATGTGGCGGAGGCCAGGAAGGGAAGCCGGTAGGCCGGAAGAAGGGATGCTTCGGCGCAGGAACGCGATCGTGTAAACCGGCGGTCGGGTAGGGCAGTCGAATATATAGTTCGACTTTCCATGTGGATGTAGGCGAGGGCGGATCGCGTGAGCAATCGGGAATCCTGCGATTGGGTGTGGCCGTGGGTGTTTACAGTCATCTCGGCCGTCAATGCGGTCGGGGTGACATTGGCCGCAAGTGGGGGATGGGGCCGCCTGCACGTTCCCTGTGTACTGGGCGCATCGACGGGTTTCGTGCTCGTCGCGATTGCCGGAGGCGGGCTGCGGTCAGGCTATGGGCGGTGCATGCTCGCAGGGCTGGCCGCGTGCTGGACCGGCGATGTGCTTGGCGGGGACTACTTCCTCAGCGGCCTGTGCGCGTTCTGCCTGGCCCATGTCGCGTTCATTTGCGCATTTGCAGCGAAAGGAATCGCGTGGAAACGCGTCGCGACGGCCGTCGTCCCCATGGCGATTGTGCTCACGGTCATTCTCCGATGGCTGCTGCCGCACGTCGAACGGCCAATCGAGATTCTTGCTGTCTGCACCTATGCCACGCTGATCACGACGATGGTTTTGGCCGCCGCGGGCGCATCGGAAGGACGCGTCGGCCGCCTCATTGTGGCCGGCGCGCTCATCATCTACGTGTCGGACATCTTCGTGTCCGGCTGGAGATTTGTTGGCTTCCCAACGGAGATCGGCCGCTTCTGTTACCCCCTGTACTACACGGCCTGCCTGATATTCGCGATGAGCGTGTACGCCCGGAACCGTTGGCGCGAGGCGTAGCGCTCATTTCAAATGGGCGAAGAATTTTGCTCACGCCAAGGCGCGAAGGCGCGAAGAAGAAGTGGGGAATGTGCGGCGGCAGGCATTAACTCGTTGCCAGGTTGCACTTGGCAACGGATTTGTCCCGCGAAGCTGCACTTCAAGAAGGGCAGCATGCCCAGAGATGCGGGGCCGGGTCCATGGCAACCACGTGCTAGCGTTAATACAAAGCGCAGCTTTTCAGAGAAGGACGTTACCAAGTGCAACTTGGTAACGAGAAAAGAACCGGCGGACTTCGCTATGCTCTCCTTGAATTGCGTGCCTAAATCCACACGGGAGATTACCTCGCTATGTCACGAGTAATGGTGTTTTTTTGCGTTATGTCCCTGGGCGCATGCGTTGCGGCGGCCGCCCCGAATTACAGCATCACGTCCGAGCCGTATCTTACGGGCGGCTTGTTTACGAACCCGCTGTTACCCCACGTGGGGCAGGAAATCTCGATAACCATCCGCGCTGTTTGTGAGGGCGGCGCGCAACAGAAGCCGTCCGCGCGAATTGCGATCCTGGATGCGGCCGGAGAAACGGTCTTTGAGAAACAGCTCGGGCTGACGCCCAGCCCGGCCGTCCAGAATGATGGTCAGAAGAAAGACGCTCCGCCGAGCGTGCCCAGCGCAGAGGCGGCCGTTACGTGGAAATCCGGTCACAATGGCCTCTTTACGGTACGGGCCGGCATCGATCCGGAGAACGCGGTGGCCGAGTCATGCGAGTCGGATAATGAAGCCGAGTTGGTGTTGCCGGTCGTGGTGACGGGAAAAGGGCGGAAACTGCATTTTCCCTGGTACCGGGAGTCGGCGTGCACGCGGTGGTGCACGTGCATCACGTCGGCTGAAAAGACGCAGCGCGTTCTGGAACGGGGCATCATGCCGTTGGCCTGGGAATACGGCGGCATGAGCTGGACCAATTACGATAAGGAGCTGGCCAAGACGGACCCCGAGGCGGTGCTTGCCGAATTCGAGCGCTTGTTCTACGAGAGGTACTCGTCGACAGCGGACGTATTCGGATTCGGCATTGACGAGGTAGGCGGCTATCCGGAATCGTTTGCCCTGCGCGCGTCCGTGGCGTCGGTGAAAGCGCTTGCCCGTGTAAAAGCCAACATGCCCAGGCGGTTCTTTGCCGTCTGGAACGGCGGGAGCCTGAGGCCCGAGATTGCCGCCTATTGCCGGCAGGGGGCGGATCTGTTGATTCTTGAGACCTATTTGTGGCGCGCGCTGCCCGACGAGCTCGGCTGTCAGGACATATATGCGGCGCTGGAGTCGCGCGTCGAGCCGTATGTGCGCGCCATGGACATGTTTCAACCGGCCTACGCGAATGACTGCTATACTTTGTTCGGCCTTGACACTTCGGAGCGGCCCGACCGCACGGACGTGGGTGAACTGGAACAGGTCATCCGGTTCATCCGCCATAAATTCCCCGAAATGCGGGGCGTGGGCTGGTACAACGGCGGTTACGGCAGCTACGGGCTGACGCGCACCGAGGCAACCGATCAGCACCACGACGCCGTGCAACAAAAGGCGGACCAACTTTGCTTCGAGTATTGGATCAAACCGTGCGTGACCTTGATGGAAAAGAGCTTGTGGATCTCGCAGGAACCGGACGGCGACAAGTCACTGGTTTTGGCCGTCAGTAATGTCGGCAGCGTCGATTCGGGAAGCGTGACCGTCGAACTATTTGCGGATGGCGCGCCGGTCGGCGCGCAGTCGATTGACCACGTGCCCGCCGGGGCCGGACGCAACGAGAATACCGTGCAGATCAGGCAGCCCATTGACGTTGTCGGAGGATCGCATACCTTCAAGGCGGTCATTACATCCGCGCCCGGCTCGACCGTACTGGACGACGTGGTCGAACTCACGCGATACGTGCCATAGCGCCGATTATGGCTGTTGCGGGGCCGGATCCATGGCAACCAAGTGCCAGCATAAATACAAAGCATAGCTTTTCAGAAAAGGACGTTA
>JAGMZX010000063.1:0-10856 GCA_018005585.1 Candidatus Hydrogenedentota bacterium
CTTTACGCGAACCTTGGTCACCTGCTTTCCACCTCCTCTCAAGCGGTAACGTCATGCGGAAAAGGCGCCCTGCGCGCCTTGCGTTGACCAGGGAACAAGAGCGGTAGTATAGCAACCGGATACGGCCGGAATCAAAGGCAGAACGGCGCAACTAGAGCGGAGCAGATTCCTGTGCTAAAATCTCGTCCCGGCCCCCGGAGGGCCTGTTCCCTCGAATGGAGACAACTCATGCGCAAGACTCTTCCTTGGCAGACCCTGTGTCTCGTGTGCTTGATCCTGTTCGCAGCGACCGTCCGGTCGTTGGCGCAGGAGGCCGCGCCGGCGCCGCTTCCCGAAGTGGAAGCCGAAACGGCGTTGCAGGACGCCGCGGCGGCGGCTCAGCCCGCGCCCGAGGCGGCCGCGCCTGCGCCCTTGCTTGACGCCGTCAAGAAATTCCTCGCGGACGACAACTGGTACTTTGAGCAAGTCGAAGGGCGTACGGTATTGCGCATGGCGTTCAAGGGGGATAATGGCGAGTGGATGGTGCTCATACACACCAAAGAAGACGCTCACCAGACGCTTTTCTATTCCGTGCTCACGGAGAAAGTGCCCGCGGAACAGCGCGCCGCGGCGGGCGAGTTCTTGCACCGCGCCAATTTCGGCCTGCCGATGGGCTGCTTCGAGCTGGACTTCGCCGACGGCGAGGTGCGTTTCCGCACGTCCCTGGACGTCGAAGGCAGCACGCTGAGCGCCGCGCAAATCAAGGCCTATCTCTATAAGAACGTGTCGACATGCGACTGGTATCTGCCGGGGCTGAAGCGCGTCCTGGCCGGCGAGGCGACGCCCGAAGCGGCGATTCAGCAGGTCGAGGGGCAGCCCGCGGCTTCCTGACGGCGATTCAGCCGCGGCCGAGGACGAAGCACACGTTGGTCGTGGCGCTGCCGCCCATGTTGAACATGGCGCCCGTGCGCGCGCCCGGCACCTGGTATTCGCCCGCGTTGCCGGTGACCTGCTTGTAGAGGTCGAGGAACATCCGCACGCCGCTCGCGCCAACGGGGTGCCCCACGCCGATGAGGCCGCCGCTTGGGTTGAGCGGCAAGGGCCCGCCGAAATCGAGGACGCCCTCCTCGATCGCCTTTCCGTTCTCGCCCGGCGCGGTAATCCCGAAATGGTCGATGGCCATGTAGGCCGTCGGCGTGAAGCAGTCATGCGTCTCGATAAAATCCAGCGCGTGAGCGCCCGGGATGCCCGTGCGGCGGAATGCGTCCTCTATCGTGCCGCGCACGTGTGGAAACACATAGGGGCTGCCGGCGCTCTCGGCTATCTTATCGTCAAAGGCGAGCCGCGCTGTGCGGTGTCCCCAGCCCTTGACCCGGGCCATGTCGTCCAAGCGCAGGCCGTGCAGTTGCGCGTGGCGGCGCGCGAACCGGTCCGACGACAGCAATACGGCGGCGGCCCCGTCGGTGACCTGGCTGCAATCCTGTCTGCGGATACGCCCCTCGATCACGGGATTGTGTTCGTCGTCTTCGCCGAAGCTCCTGTCGGTGAGCGTCCAGTGACGCGTCTGCGCGTTCGGGTTGCGCCGCGCGTTCGAGAAGGCGTTGCGCGCCAGATGCGACAAGTGCTCGCGCTTGAGGCCATAGCGCCGGTCGTACTCGTCCGCGAGCCGGCTGAACAGCCGCGGCCAGGGAAAGGTCACGCCCCGGCACTCGCGGTCGAACCATGCCGCGAGCCCCAGGTGCGCCGCCGTCTCTTTCGTGGGCAGGTTGCGCTCCATCTCGACGCCCAACACGCAGACGCAGTCGTAGCGCTCTGACTCTATGTCGGCCATCGCCGCCAGCAGCGCCACGCCGCCCGATGCGCACGCGGCCTCGTGGCGCATGGTGGGCAACCCGGAAAAGACCGGGTTGGTTTCGAGAAACAGCGCGTTCAGATGCGCCTGGTAGCACGTGTGCTCGCCGATGAAGTTTCCGACGTGCGCCGCCTCGATCTCGTGCGCCTCGACGCGCGTGTTCGCGAGCGCGCCGGATACGGCTTCCTTGAACAGGTCAACGATACCCTTGCCGCTGCGCGCATAGGGCACCTCGAAATCGGTCTGAAAACCGCCCAACACGAATACGGGCCGTCTGCTCACAAGCCGGACTCCTCTCCTGGCGCGCCGGAGACTGCAGATTATAGCGGCCCCGCGGGACCGCGCCAACTATTCCTTCCGATGGCTGCCGGCCATGACGAAGGCGGCTGGCGTGTCCGAACGGGGGATAAGCCTGGAACACGTGTCAACGGGCCCTGTGCGTCATGAACGCCGTGAACGCGCGCATAATCCTCATCGTGTTGCCATGATGGCAATGAACGTATACGATACCCGCTGTATGCACACCAAGATTGAACCAAGGTTGCTGGCCGCGGTAACGGCGCTGATGGCTGCCGGGTTCCTGTTTGACATCAACACGCCCGTTGGAGTTTCGGACTGGATTATCTACCTCGCGCCCATCGTGCTCAGTGCGCGCAGCGGCCCCTTGTGGCTTCCGCTCGCCGCCGCGGCCGTTTGCTCCGTGCTTACACCGCTCGGCTTCTGGTTCTCGCCGCCCGGTGTCAGCGTCCGTATAGCGGTTGTCAACCGCGTCATGGCGTTTGCCGCCATCTGGATTACAGCCTTTGCCTCGCGCCGGAACCGGGCCTATAAAGAGGCGTTGTTGGCGAGCGCGCAGGAATTGCGGCGGGCGGAACACCTGAAAACGGTGGGAAGCATAGCGGCGGGACTCGCCCACGGGCTGGGCACGCCCCTAAACGTGATAGACGGACGCATTCAATTTATTCTAGCGGACGCATCGGCCGGCGATGGGGTTCGAAGAAACGCGGCGATCATACAGGAACAGACGGAACGGATAGCCAGGATTGTCCAGCAACTGCTGGATTTCTCCCGGTCCCGCACCACGGATTTGGCGCCGGTTGATCTTCGCGATGTGGTCGATGGCTCGACAGAATTGCTGCGCCCGCTCGCGGAAAAACAGGGGATTGCCCTGCAGGCGTCCATGCCAGCCGGCTCCGTTCCCGTATGCGTCGATGTGACGCAGATTCAGGAAGTGCTTGCGAACCTGGTGATGAATGCGGTTCAGGCGATGCCGAATGGGGGCCATGTGACGGTGGATGTCCGGCAGGGCGCAGCGGACGTGTCCGGCGGGCCGGGCGGCGCGACGCGGGAGTGGGCCAGTGTTTCCGTCGTGGACCAGGGTGAAGGCATAGACGAGAGGAACCTAAAATCCCTGTTCGAACCCTTCTTCACCACCAAGGGCCGTGACCAAGGAACGGGGCTGGGACTCTCCATTGCTCGTGAGATTATCAGCAATCACGGCGGTTGGATTGACGCGCACAGCGAAAAAGGGGTTGGCAGCCGGTTTACGGTCTATCTGCCATTGGAGCGTTAGATGCACGAACGAATCTTGGTGGTCGATGACGACCAAGCCATGTGCGAGTTGATTGCGGAAGATATGAGCCGCAGGGGATTCGAGGTGCGATGGCATACCTCCGCGGCCGCCGCGCTCGCAAATCTGAAGACGGAGTCCTTTGCCGCGGTGCTGACCGACTTGCGCATGCCCGTCATGGACGGACTGGGCCTTTGCGACAGCGTCAAGACCGAATGGCCTGATTTGCCGGTAATTATCCTGACGGCTTTTGGGAACTTGCAGGCTGCGGTGGGCGCTATTCGCGCCGGGGCATACGACTTCGTGACCAAACCCGTCAAGATGGACCTGCTGGCCATCGCCTTGCAGCGCGCGGTCGATTATCACGCGCTTCGTGCCACAGTCAGGAAGCTCGACGAAATCGTACAGGTCCTCCAGCATTTCGGGAATCTCATTGGGAACAGCGCGCCGATGCGCGAGTTGTATGAACGGATGCGCAAAGTCGCGGACTCCGATTCCTCCGCGCTCATTACGGGCGAGAGCGGCTCCGGGAAGGAACTGGTGGCGCGGGCCCTCCATGCGAACAGTCGGCGGGCCGCTGGGCCGTTCGTGGCCGTGAATTGCGCCGGGCTGCCCGCACCGCTGCTGGAAAGTGAGTTGTTCGGCCATGCCCGCGGCGCGTTCACGGACGCGAAAGAGGAACGCAAGGGCCTCATCCTCCAGGCGAACGGGGGCACCCTGTTGCTGGACGAGATCGCGGAGTTCCCACTGCCGCTTCAACCCAAGATCCTGCGGGTCCTCGAGGAGCGCACGGTCCGGCCCATCGGCTCCGACAGAGAAGTGCCCTTTGATGTGAGAGTAATTGCCCTCACCAACCGGGACCTGGAATCGGCCGTGGAAGAGGGCCTCTTCCGCGAAGACCTCTACTACCGGATCAACGTAATCAATATTGCCGTGCCCCCCCTTCGCGCGCGCCAGACGGATATCCTCCTGCTCGCGCAGTCTTTCGTAGACCATTTCCGGCAAATCAGCGGCAAGCCAGTGATGGGCGTCTCAACTCCGGCCGCGGAACGAATGATGATCTACAACTGGCCCGGAAACGTGCGGGAACTGCGCAATGCCGTCGAACAGGCGGTCGCCCTTTCGCCCTACGAGAAGATCGCCGTGGAAGACCTGCCGGAGCGGATTCGGACCTACAGACCGTCTCGAATCGTGCTCGAGGGGTCGAACCCCGATGAACTCGTGCCCATGGAAGAAGTCGAGCGCCGCTACATCCTGCACGTTCTTAAGGCCCTCGGGGGGAATCGAACCCAGGCCGCACATGTGCTCGGTATCAACCGCCGAACCCTGCACCGCAAGTTGCAGAGCTACCGTTTCAGCGTAATCAGGGGCGAGGAAGAGTAAGCACGCCGCCCCTGACTATTCCGGGCCCGGGCCGGGCTGCCATCCCCGCATAGGTTGACGGGGTCCCAAGACATTTCGGGGCCCTTCTATCACAGGACGCTTCTGCCGAGCACGCTATCGCCCGGTCATTACGCCTCTCCGGGACATTTTGCCTCACCATGCACCATGGTAACCATTTGCCTCCCTCCCCCTGCCCACGCATCTGTAAGATTTTGTAGAACAAGCATTTATGCGACCTTCATCAACGTGATCCCACAATATGGCGCGGTGGCGCGGTTCTTGCTTAAGCCTCTTTCGATTTGCCAGCCCACAGCAAAAACAGCAAACCGAAATCAAGTCCTTCGCGACCAGATCTATGAGCAACAACACCACACGAGATGCGCGACAGGCGCTTGCCGTTGCGCACGCCAGACCCCGCCGCCAGAAGGCGTATGGGCTGGTGCACAGGCGACGGATACGCTTCCTATTGGGCATGTGTCTCCTGGGGTTCGTATTCATGCCGGTTTCCGTGTTTCGGGCAATCGCAATCGAACGTACGGTGTCTGCGGCGCGGACGCAACAGCCCTGCGAGTTCACGCCGGACATGGGCAAGCCATCTGTCGAACCAGCCAGGCCGAACGTGGTCTGGATTGTACTTGACGCCTGCCGGGCACAGAATCTCTCCTGTTACGGTTACGAGCGTGAGACCTCGCCGAATATAGACGCCATAGCCGCGGAGGGAGCGGTCTTTGAGCGTCATTATGCGCAGGATTTCTGGACCTTTCCCGCCGTGCCCTCCTACATGACAGGAAGGTATTTCCCGGCCTATTGTCTCGATTCAGGGAACTGGCGAGACCAGACACGCGTGGCGCCGCAACATGAAAGCCTGCTGCCCTCGATACTGTCAGAAAATGGCTACCGCACTTTCCTGGGCACTGAGCACGTAATGTTCTCGCCCTTCTGCAGACTGTGGAACGCATTTGATGAAGCCGCCAATGAATACACGTGGAGCATGCTGCGGCAAGGTATAGAAGACTTCCTGGATGCGCAGGACGCCCGACCCTTCTTTCTCTACATTCATTTGATGGATACGCACTTTCCTCACAGGCTGGAAGCCCCATGCGACAAGTGGGTTGAGCCCGGCTATGTCAGCGAGTTGGTCGTCGATGGCGGCTTGCCGCTGCCGTCCGATGACCCGCTCAGCGTACAGGACCGACAGTTACTGCAAGCCTTGTATGACGGCGGCATTCTTTCCGGCGACAGCAAGGTGGGCGAGATTCTGAACAGCCTTCGTGCCCGAACTTTGATGGAAGACACGGTCTTGATCATTGGCTCCGACCACGGGGAAACCCTGGGCGAAGACGGGAAGACCGTCGGGCACGCGGTAGTCTGTGAGGAAGTCATGCATGTGCCGCTGATCATGCGCGGGCCGCAGGTGCGGCGCGGCATTCGTATTACCCACCTGACGGAGAATGTAGATATCGCGCCGACTTTGACGGGGTTGCTGCACCTGCGAACGACCGCCCGTTTCGACGGAGCGGACCGGAGTCCGGTTCTGCTCGGGCGCGCGGAACCGGCTGTCTCCTCGCGCGGGTATGCCTTGGCAAAGCACCTTCCCTCCGCGGGAGCTCCCCAGTTCGTGGTCCGTGATGACGAGTATGCTTACGTGTACAGCCCGGCGTCAGGCAGCGGCGTATTATACGAGGCGCCGTTCAGCATCCAGCATCTGGTGGAGTGTACCGACCAGCTTCCGGATAAGGCTGCCGCCATGAGAGAACAGGTCATTGAACAGCTCATGCCAGGATGGCATGCGTTCAATACCCTTCCGGAAGTATCGCCCATGCACGCGTTTACCATGAAATTGGCCTCGTCCTTCATTCAATCTGCGAACGCCGTCGCTTTCCAGCCGTGGGAGACTTACAGCGAGCACCAGCAATCACCGGAGGACAAGTGGTTGTCCTTGAGCGATGGAGAGATCCTTGTGGGGCCAAGCGGCTCTGAAGCTCCCGCGCTTGACGTTTGTCTTCCTGTGCCCAATGGAACATATCGGGTGAAGATCAAATCAAGCTTCGATCCGAACCCTCTGTGGCCCGTTCCCGTCCGCTTGTTCCAGGTTAAGATGCAGGAAGAGCGTGATTACAGAAGGGTCACGGTCAGCCCCAGAGATCTGACCGCGTATCTGGGCGAAGAGGAGGTGAAGGACGGCATGCTTCGATTGTCTTTGTCTCCCTGTTCGCCACGACGCGCTTTCGCGCTCGGCAGGTTAATGCTCGAGCCCGTGGGCGCCGCGGTACCCGCGAATACGGCGGAGCAGTTGTTTGAACGGCAGGAGCAGCTTCACGCATTGGGCTATTTCTGATGTTGTCCCCGTTCAGCGCACCTCGCATTTTTCCGCGGCGCTGACGCGCCCATTCCGCACGCGAAGCCTCAGGTCCTGTCCTACTCCCCCAAGCCCTGCGTGAGGCGGATTGCCGCGCTCGCCTGTGAAAGCAATTTCCGTGCTCCACCGACTTCCTCTATCAGATATGGTCCGGGGCCCTGGAAGAGTGGAGGTTCAGTAACGATGGCAAGGACTCAGCAAGGGATAGCGCGGACCCCCCGCGGAGCCCGCGCGTGGAGGCCGGAGCCATACAGTGACCCGGTATACAGCGGGGAGGAAGAAACCATGAGTGAGAATCAGAAGATCAGGTTGTTTGTGGCGGCGAGGAACTTGGTGAGCACGCTGAAGGCGGATGCGGAAGACCAGGGAGCGCTCTTGAACGCGCTCGGCGCACTGCGGTACGAAATCGACGTGACCCGCCATGTCGTGCTCCATCATCCCGACGCTCCCATCAGCGGCGGACCACGTTTCCATGCGTTCGCGCGCAGTTATGACCGGCATGGCGGCCAGGCGCGGGTTTAGTCCCGCGCGGGAAGTGTGGCCCAATCGCGCAGGGTTGGCCTCAAGAGGCGGTCCAACCCTGCGCTTCGCCTTTTCTGACGAAGCTCCGAGCGCCGGAGGACGTTTCACGGGCGCTATTGCAGGACCTGTGCGGGCAACACGGCTTCGAGCGCGTCTATTGTGGGGGGAACCAGCGGCGGGTGGGGCCCCTGTGCCGCCAACGCCCCCAGTTCCTTGACCCCGCTGCCGGTAAGAACCGCGCAGACACGGGCGTCGCGCGCGGTTCCAGCCAGTTGTGGAAGCGCGGCTATGACCACCGCGCTGGTTAATTCACAGAGCAACCCCTCCGCGCGGGCGAACTGCGCGCGACCCTCAACAATAGCGTCGTCTTCCACGGCCAGTGCGATTCCGTTTGTCGTGCGCAACGCAGGCAGGACCGTGTGCCCATCGAAGAGGATGTCGTCCGCGATGCCGCCTGCGATCGTGTGCGGGTCGGGCCAGGGCCGGCGCAGCGTCTCGAGGAATGACTGACCCTGCTCGAACGCGTATACGAGCGGCGCACAACCCGAGGCTTGCACGCCGGCCAGTCGCGGAAGGTCCGTGATAAGCCCCATACGACGCAGGTCGAGCAGGCCGCGCCAGATGCCGCCCAGCAGTCCACCGCCCCCGACCGGCGCGACTATCCAGCCGGGCAAGCGGCCTCCGTACTGCTGGTACAGTTCGTACGCGATGGTCTTGGCGCCTTCGACATTGAAAGGCTCGTGCATGCCCGCCGTGGACACGTGCCGCCAGCCCCAGCGTGCGCAAGCCTCCAGGCAGAGCCGGAACACCCGGCTCGGGGATGACGAATCGACGCGCACGACCGTGGCGCCCGGGGCCGCCGCCTGCGCGATTTTGCCCGCACCCGCGTGAGCATGCATGAAGAGCACGGCGCGCAGCCCCGCGCGCGCCGCATACGCGGCCGTGGCCGCCGCCACGTTGCCGGAGGACACGGCAGCCACCGTCCGCGCACAACACGCTTTTGCGTGACTCACCGCCACGGCAATCTGGCGGTCCTTGAACGATCCCGTGGGGTTGGACATCTCGTTCTTGAACCGCAATTCCGAGAATCCGAACCGGCGGGCCAAGCGGGGCGCGTCCACGAGCGGCGTGGCGCCCTCGCCGAGCGTGACGGCGTCTTCGGGCGCGACGGGCAGCAAGGCGGCGTAGTGCCACATGGAAGCCGGCGGCTGGGACATCACCGCCGGGCCGGGATTGGCGCGCGCGCGGATACTGCGCGGCTCGCCGCACTGCGGGCAACGGAGGGCGGCGTCCAGAGCCGCATCCGCGCCGCAGCCGTGACAGACCAGGTCGAAATCGGGTGTCTGGGCAGACATGCCCGCATTCTGGCACAGCCCGCGCAGGTGAAACTATCCGCCATGCGTCCGCGCCGCATGCGCGCGCGTGGTATACTGCCATAGAGCACTTGAAGGCAGGGCGTAACGGCAATGAATCACGCAACTGCTGCCAGTCTCGGAGCGGTTCTCCAGGAGCGGCGGCGGCACGGGCGCGCAGCAACGCGCAGGTCCGCCGTCTATGCGCGCATGGACCGGCCCGGTGTGTTGATCCGTGCGGTGGTTGAAAACGTCAGCCTGACGGGGGTGTGCCTGCGCAGCCGCGTGCGTGAGCAGACAGGCGCCTCGATCGAGATTGAAATCGGCGGCGCCAACGGTGCAAAAGGCGTCATCCTTGTCCGGGGGCGCGTCGCCTATGTGAATGCGATGTCCGGGGGCGCGTATGCGGTCGGCGTGCGCCTGATTGTGCCCGCGCGCGCATTGCAGGCCGGGGACACCCCGCCAATCATGCATCCGGACCACGCGCGGGCCATGATCGCAAGTATCGAGGACGCCCTGCTGCGCCAACCAGCCGGGGGGCCTTTCCCGGTTGCGGTTGTTGAGCATTTGCGCTGCCGCGCCGATATCCCGGACGCCGCTCCGGCGCAACCGCGGCGCCGCCGGAAGCGCGCCTTGGCGCTGCTGTTGTGTCTGGCGCTGCTGCTTGCGTTCCTGGGCTACCGGCTTCGCGATGGGGCGAGAAACACGGCAACCATGGCGGCCTGGAAGCCCGATGCGTCAGATAACGCCGCCGAAGTGCCGCCCGAGGCGTCAGCCGGTTCGAACGTGGCATCGGATTGGCAACCGCCGGCCGGCGAACCTCCGGAATCGGCGCAACACGCGCATGCCTTCACGGAAACCGGCGCGTTCACGCCCTTGCCTGGCGCGCATGTGCCCCCGTTCGATTCGGAACCGGCGGACAGCGCCGGTTCGGGCGTGTTCGCGGCGCTTGCCGTGCCGCCGGAACGGCCGGGGTTGCCTGTTGAAGCGTTTGTCTCGCGCTATGCAGAAGCATATGAGCTCGCCGCCGCGGGCAATGCCGCCGCGGCGGCGGGTCTGCTGGCCGACATGCTGGCCGCGCCGCAAACGGTCGACCCGGTCTGGCGCGAAAAGGCGGGCGCTTTGCGCGATACGCTGTCCGCGGGCGGATCGCCGGATGCGTTGCCCCCGCCGATGCGCGATGCCTTCGCTATTGAAGCGATCCGGGGGGTTGCGCCGTTCCAACCCGCCTTGTCGATTGCGGTGAGCAAGCGGGACCATACGTTGGCGGTGTTCCGCGACGGCGTGCCGGTCGCGCGGTTCCCCGTGGGCCTGGGTCAAGACGGGTCGACGCCTTCGGGGCGCTTCTACATCGCGAACAAGATTGCCCATCCGGACTGGTACAATCGGGGCGAAGTGGTCAAGGCGGGCGACCCCGCGAATCCGCTTGGGGCGTACTGGATGGGGCTAGGCGACGCCGGCGGCGCCACGAGCTACGGCATCCATCCCACGGCGGAGACCGCGTCGGTCGGCCAGGACGCGAGCCGGGGCTGCATCCGCATGTTTCCCGACGACGCCGCGAAGCTCTTTCGCATCTGCGACGTTGGCGCGCCCGTGTTGATCGAATAACCCGGGGCTGGAAACGGCGCATGCCGCCCCGGGAGGCAGTGACGGACACGCGCCGCGGGGTGTGCGACTTGTCTCTATCCGATGCGCCCCGGTAGCATTGCCGTATGCTTCAGTATTTGCAGCGCATGGCCGCCGCGGCGGAACGCGGCCACCGGTTCGTCACCCACGATGTCTGGCACATTGGCCGGCCGGGGGAAGAAGTGCCGCATGGCCTGATCATCAAGCATGTGC